>SDWL01000280.1 GCA_004195315.1 Lutibacter sp. | reverse complement strand
AGATGTGTATAAGAGACAGGATTTACACGAGGCTTTGAAAAAGAATTTTGGATTTAATAAATTCAAAGGATTACAAGAGAAAGTTATAAAAAGTATCATGAATGGTAATGATACATTTGTTGTTATGCCAACAGGTGGAGGTAAATCGCTATGTTACCAGCTGCCAGCTTTAATTAAAGAAGGAACGGCAATTGTAGTTTCTCCATTAATTGCTTTAATGAAAAATCAAGTAGATGCTATTAGAGGAATTTCTTCTGAATATGGAATAGCACATGTACTTAATTCTTCCTTAAATAAAACGGAAGTAACTCAAGTAAAAGATGATATTGAAAGCGGAATTACAAAGTTATTGTACGTGGCTCCTGAATCTCTTATAAAAGAGGAGTATATTGAATTTTTACAAAGGCAAAAAATTTCATTTGTAGCCATTGATGAAGCTCATTGTATTTCAGAATGGGGACATGATTTCAGACCGGAATATAGAAATCTTCGTGCTATTATTGAGAAGATAGATAACGTGCCAATTATTGGGTTAACTGCAACGGCAACTGAAAAAGTGGAAGAAGATATTTTGAAAACGCTTGGCATGTTTAATGCCAATACTTTTAAGGCTTCTTTTAACCGCCCTAATTTATTTTATGATGTTCGTCCAAAAACAAAAAATATAAATTCTGATATTATTCGATTTATTCGTCAATATAATGGTAAATCAGGTATCATTTATTGTTTGAGTAGGAAAAAAGTAGAAGAAATTGCACAAGTACTTCAAGTAAATGGTGTGAAAGCAGTTCCTTATCATGCTGGATTGGATGGGAAAACAAGGTCAAAACATCAGGATATGTTCTTAATGGAAGATATTGATGTGGTTGTTGCTACTATTGCATTTGGAATGGGAATTGACAAACCTGATGTTCGTTTTGTAATTCATCATGACATGCCTAAAAGTTTGGAAAGTTATTATCAAGAAACAGGAAGAGCAGGACGTGATGGCGGAGAAGGATACTGTTTAGCATACTATGCTTATAAAGATATAGAAAAACTTGAAAAGTTTTTGTCTGGAAAACCAATTGCAGAACAAGAAATAGGAAATGCACTTTTGCAAGAAGTGGTAGGTTATGCAGAAACTTCTATGTCAAGAAGACAATATTTATTACATTATTTTGGCGAAGAATTTGATGTTGCAACTGGTTTAGGTGCTGATATGGATGATAACATGAAAAATCCAAAGAAAAAGCACGAGGCAAAAGACGAATTAAAAATTTTGTTAGAAGTTGTTCAGAAAACAAATCAAAAATATAAATCAAAAGAAGTTGTAAATACACTTATAGGTAAGATTAATGCATTATTAAAATCTCATAAAACGGATGATCAGCCATTTTTTGGTTGTGGAAAGAAACAAACCGATAAATATTGGATGGCTTTAATTAGACAAGCGTTGGTTGCAGGATTTCTTAAAAAGGAAATTGAGCAATACGGAGTTGTGAAAATTACAGAAAATGGTATAAACTATATAAATAATCTAACGTCTTTTATGATGACTGAAGATCATATTTATAAGGAAGGAGATGATTCAAATATTATTTCAAATGCAAGCCATAGTGGTGGCTCTGCAGATGAAGTTTTAATTAAATTATTGAAAGATTTACAAAAATCAGTAGCAAAAAAAAATGGAGTTCCTCCGTATGCAGTTTTTCAAGAAACTTCACTAGAAGATATGGCTTTAAAATATCCAATTTCAATGGATGAATTAACAAATATTTTTGGTGTTGGCGAGGGTAAAGCTAAAAAATTCGGGAAACCATTTGTTGAATTGATTGCTAAATATGTTGAAGAAAATGATATTCTTAGACCTGATGATTTTATTGTTAAAAGTACTGGAGTAAATTCAAGTTTAAAATTATATATCATCCAAAATACAGATCGAAAAATTCCGCTTGAAGATATAGCAAAATCTAAAGGTTTAAAGTTTGAAGAGCTTATTGAAGAAATGCAGCGTATTGTTTATAGTGGAACAAAAATAAATATAGACTATTGTATAAATGAACTTTTAGACGAAGAACAACAAGAAGAAATTTTTGATTATTTTATGGAATCAAAAAGCGATAAAATACAAGATGCCATGGATGAATTTGATGGTGAGTACGATTATGAAGAATTACGTTTGATGCGTATAAAATTTATTAGTCAAGTAGCTAATTAAGCTAAAAAAGCAACAAACATACCAACAATTATAGCTACGAACTTCAAAAGGTTAAATTTATGATCTTTTGAAGTTTCAAATAATATGATGGTTGAAATATGTAAAAATATTCCTATTATAATTGCCGTTATTTCAGTTTTGTACGTTGTAACTATTTGAATATTTTCACCAATAAAACTACCTAAAGGTGACATCAATGAAAAAATTAATAAAAATAGTACGGCTTTAAATTTAGTGACATTTGAGTTTACAAAAAAAGTTCCTAATATAATTGCAATTGGAATTTTATGAATTACAATAGCATATAGTAAATGATCATTACCATGATTGTGATTGTGTGCCAATGGCAATCCTTCCATAAAAGCATGAATATTTATACTTATAAATAATGCCCAGGGAAATGACATGTTTTGTTTAGCATGTATATGGCCATGATCTGCACCTTTTGAAAAAAAATCTAATATAAGTTGGAATAATAAACCAAAAAGAATAAATAATCCAATATTAGAGATTTCACTTGTATATACTTCAGGAACTAAGTGAAGAATTGTAATAGATAACAAATAAGCGCCACTAAAGGCTAATAATAATTGAATAGTTTTATTGGTCGGTTTTAAACCAAAAACAATTAAAACACCTACTAAAACTGATAATATTAAAGCAATATATGTCATTCTAAAATTAAAATTAATCTTTCAGATGTTTCTTCTTGAAAATCTTCTAATTGATAATTGCCAAAAATATGCTTTATTTTAAGATCTACAGAATTCAGATATGATTTTATTTTTGGTAAATCTAAACTTTTTACTTTTTCAAAATAAGTGTGATGTTCACCATCTGCATCAAAATTAATTTCTTTTACTATAAAACCATCCTCGACATACCCTGTCTCTTATACACATCT
>SDWL01000279.1 GCA_004195315.1 Lutibacter sp. | reverse complement strand
AGATGTGTATAAGAGACAGGAAATACTATCTTCAAGCATATCACCCTCTATTTCTATTATTGCACCAGCTTATAATGAAAGTTTAAATATCATTGAAAATGTACGATCATTTTTATCAAATCATTATGTGAATTATGATGTTATTATAGTTAATGATGGAAGTGAAGATGACAGTTTAGAAAAATTGATAAAAGCTTACAATTTAGTGAAGGTAAATTACATTATAAATGAGCAAATCCCAACCAAACCATTGCGAGAAGGAATTTTCAAATCAACAAATCCTGCATTTGAAAAACTGTTAGTTGTAGATAAGGAAAATGGCGGAAAAGCTGACGCGTTAAATATGGGGTTAAATATTAGCCAAAGTAAGTATACTGCCTGTATTGATGTAGATTGTTTATTGATTGAAGATGCCCTTCTAAAAATGATAAAACCATTTTTAGAATTAACAGATGTTAAAGTAATTGCATCTGGAGGAGTGATAAGAATTGCAAATGCTTGTACAATTAAAGATGGGAAACTATTGGATGTAAATATGCCAAAATCAATTCTTGAAAGAGCACAAATTCTAGAATACATAAGATCATTTTTATTAGGTAGAATGGCCTGGAGTAGATTGAATGGGTTATTAGTGATTTCTGGTGCATTTGGTATGTTTGATAAAAAAACAGCAATTGCAATTGGAGGTTATGACACCAATAATGTTGGTGAAGATATGGAAATTGTTGTGCGTATGAGAAGGTATATGGTAGAAAAAAATATAAAGTATAAAGTTGCTTATATTCCAGATCCTTTATGTTGGACAGAAGCACCTGATAGTTATAAAATATTTATTTCTCAGCGAAATAGATGGACAAGAGGAACTATTGAAACATTAAGAAAACATAGAAAATTAGGACTTAATCCAAAATACAAATCGTTGGGGTTAATAAGTCTGCCTTTTTGGTTTATTTTTGAAAGAATGGCTCCATTAATTGAAGCTATAGGAATCATTTATTTTGGGATTCTTATATTCCTAGGTGCATTAAGATGGGACTATGCATTTGTCTTTTTTATAGCAGCTTACTTGTTTTCGGTTACACTTTCTTTGGTTGCAATTCTTTCTGAAGAAAACACCTATCATCAATATAAAAAGAAAGGTGCCGGTTTTAAAATACTAGTAACAATTTTAATTGAACCTTTTGTTTTTCATCCATTTGTACTATATGCAGCAATTAAAGGAAATTTTGATTATATATTTAATAAAAAATTTAAATGGGGAGAAATGACTAGGAAAGGTCTATCAAAAAGTGAAAATTAGTAAAAGACTTCCAAAGAATGAATAATGCTAATAAACAAATGGGTAGTATATTAATAATACATCCTGAGAATAAAGATTACTTAACCTTTAAACAACCCTTAAAATGAAACTCTCAAAAATTGACTTAAAATTTACGTTGGTATTGCTATTTGTGTCCTTTTTTCAAGTTTTTGCTCAGCAAAAGGTTTTTACAGGTAATCCAGATACTGCATTTGAAAAGGCGCGTGAATTAGCTTTTAATAAACAGCGTAAACAAGCACAAGATTCCTTATTGTTTATATTGACCAAATATCCGGATTACCTTGATATTCGTTCTTTTTTAGCAAGTACATATTCTTGGGATAGAAATTATAAAAGTGCAAGAAAAGAATTTTCATACGTTTTAAAGAAAAATCCCAAAAGAAAAACGGATTGGATAGCAGCTATTAATAATGAATTATGGGGAAAAACACCTTTTAATGCTTTAGAATTAGCTGCAAATGCACTAGAACATTACCCAGATGATGCAGATATTTTATACTTAAGGGCAAAAGCTGAAGAGAATTCTAACAACTCGGAAGAGGCTTTACAAACCATAAAATATTTATTAATTACAAATCCAAATAATAAAAAAGCTGAAGATTATAAAACGAGTTTAATAAATGCTTTAAGTTTCAATACTATTGGAATAACTTCTTTAGTAGATCTGTATTCAAAAAATGAAAGAGATCCAATGCAGTATCATACATTGAAATATGGTAGACAAACAAAATATGGAAGCATTACAGGGAAGATTAATTATAATAGAAGATTTAAAAAAACAGGAATACAATATGAAGTAGATATGTACCCTAAAATCACAAAAGGAATGTATTCGTATGTAAGTTTTGGAGTATCTAATACTGATTTGTTTCCAAGTGTAAGGTATGGCGCTGAACTATACAAATCATTACCAAAAGGGGTTGAAATATCTTTTGGGTTTAGAGGGTTGAAATACACAAAAACTACCACTATTTACACAGGTTCTGTTGGGTGGTATACAGGAAATAGTTATTGGTCGTTCAGATCTTATGTAACACCTGGAGATACAGGCTCAAGCAAGTCAGGAATACTTAATTATAGAAAATATAGAAGTGATGCTGATAATTATTTCAGCATATCAGCTGGTATTGGTTTTTCTCCTGAAACTGATCCGTTTCCTTTAAATGATGATGAAGAAGCTATTTTTAATTTGAAGTCACAAAAATTTAATATTGGCTATTATTTTACATCTTCAAATAAGCAAAATGCTTGGGGAGCTAAATTTAACCTTGCTCACAACGAAAAAAGTTTTTCATTAGGCAATTACTACTTAATCTACTCACTGGGAATCACTTATAATGTAAAGTTTCTATAACTTTAAAGTTAGGAATGACTAAATAAATTTAACGTAAGTTTTTGGTAAAAAAATTAAAGAATTCGCCACAAAAAACTATAAAATTGCACAATGATTTTTTTCAACTCTACCTGAGATAACAGTTCGCGTTAGAACAAGTTGAGATATAGGATATATTACAATAAAAGAGTATTGGAAATGAAACTGGAACTACCCATTTTGAATGGGAAAATAAAGAAGCTACAGCGCAAAAAAAACAATTCTATATTAACCAAAAAACCACTTTATCTTTAGTGAAAAAAATTAGACTGTAATTAAAATAGTATTAAGTTGAATAAATTAATTTTATTTCCAATAACTCCATAAAACTCCCAATAAAGGGAGTTCACGTTATAAATATCACGAAATCTTTAATTCAAATAATAAAGTATATTATTCCTGTCTCTTATACACATCT
>SDWL01000278.1 GCA_004195315.1 Lutibacter sp. | reverse complement strand
AGATGTGTATAAGAGACAGTTAATAATCTGAATATCCCGGTCGTCGCTGGCGACTTGATCGGTATCTATACCAACAACAGTGCCGATTCGACCCGTGGCACCTATAGCGGTAGCACCGCCTATCGCTTCCGAAATGTCAACTTCACGACCGGTACCACCGCCACGGCCGACCGCACCTACACCAATCAGCGGATCAGCGTCTATGGTTCCGGCTACGCCTATCTGCCGGCCGACGCGAACAATCCCTACTGGCAGGGTGGCAACTCGGCGATCAGCGCCGTCGATACTGCCCGCGGTGGCGAACTCGCCGTCAGTTGGGATACCGCGATCGATGCCGGCACCCCGCCGGTCAGCTACGATCTCTACCGTTCGACCAACCCGTCGACCGTGTTCGGCAACCTCTATCTGCCGAATTTGGGCGTTACCTCGCTCATCGATACCGGCCTCTCCGAGGCGAACAGCTACTACTACGGGGTGCGGCCAAAAGACAGCGCGACCCCGACGCGCAATGAACTGGTCGACCTTGACACCAGTATCGGCATCTCGCCGAGCTCTCCGGCGCCCATCGATGGCCGGGCGACCTGCAACACCTGTCACGACACCCACCCGACCGGCGGCGCACTGGGAGCTCACGATACCCACTCCAACAGCGATGCCGATTACACCGATTGCGACAATTGCCATGGTGACAGCGGCGATGCGGCGAATACCCTGCCGAGTTCCTTCTATGCGACCAATGGTCAACCGCAGGTGCATAACGACCTGCAGGTCAGCTTTGCGATCCGGGGTGATGCCACCGGCGGCGATGCCGTCTTCGACGGTGGAATCTCCCCGGATGTCCGCACCTGTAGCAACGTCAGCTGTCACTTCGACCAGGTGACACCGAACTGGGACAGCAAGACTTTCAATGTTGGTCATGCTACCCAGGGGCAGAACATCCGCTGCGACAGCTGCCATCTCTATCCGCCCGGCCCCGAGGCGACGGTAGATCACGGATCTTTCGTCGACCTGTCGACGGTCGATTCCTGGCTGGGCAGTCACAACGACTGTAAGAACTGTCACGGGCGCAGCGCTACCGATTACGCCGGTGGAAATTTTACCCCCGATGAGCACACCAACTACGACGCCATCAGCATGCACGGTGACGGCGATGTCACCCTGAACGGCCCCTCGGCGGCGGCCGGGGCAGGACCGGCTGCCGGTGCCGAGTACGACCCGGCGACCAGCGGTTGTGCCAACGCCTGCCACGTTAATGACTTCGAGCACCAGATGACTTCAAGCCTGCGCAGCATCGATTTCGCCGACTTCGGCGGCGGTGCCTGCGACGCGTTGGCCTGCCATGGTGATGGTGCCGGGCAGAACTGGCCGTCGCTCGCTTCGACCGATTCGGGCGATGCTCCAAACCGTACCGGAGCCCACGACAAGCACGTTCAGGCGATCGGAGACCGGATCGCCGGCGGCGCCCGTGGCAGCGCCTCACTGGCCGACAAGAACGCGGCCTGTGACTACTGTCATGTCGGCGGCAAGATGAGCGGCGACACCGTCAGCCCGCCGACCGCCGACCTCTTCGGCGACGGCACCAACGGCGGCAGCGGCGTCAACACCGGCGCCGACGGCAACTTCAAACATATCAGCGACGATACTCAAGACCAGACCGCGGCTTCGGGCAGCGCCTGGGGGCAGGGCTACTACAAACCGGCGGCGGAGACCTGTATGACCGTCGCTTGTCACGCCGGGACCGAAACGCCTGCCTGGTACGGCGGGGCCGTCGACAGCGATGCGCCGATCTGGTCGGGTGGTAATCCTTCGCTTGGGGTTGTCGACGATGTGACCGACGGCGCGGTAAGCGTAACCTGGGCAACGGCGACCGACGCCACCAATCCGGTGCGTTACGATCTCTACTATTCGACCACCCAGACTTCGGGTGCAGTGTTCAGTGGCACCCTGGCCGATAGTGATATCACCGGGACCTCTGCGGCGGTTACCGGGCTGAATAACGCCAATACCTACTACTTCGGTGTGCGAGCCAAGGACGCTTACGACAACCAGACCACGACCATCACCACCATCTCCTCCGGGGTTTCGCCGAGCGCCCCGGCCGGGGGCTCCTTCGAGACCGGCCCGGCGACATTGACCACGAGCTACACTCAGTATTCCGGGGGCACAAACCGCGCCTGGATCGATACCAACTTCCCTGCCACCGGCAGCGGTACCCTGACCTCTCTCGACGTCGAGGCGAACACCGCTAACGGCACCAGCCTGACCGTTTTTACCGCCTACGGCAGCGGCCCCTACACTGTGCGTGATTTCGAGACGGTGACCGTCGTCAGTGGCTCCAACGTCGGCATCCCGATTAGCCTCGATGTTCAGAATAACGACTTCATCGGTGTGATCAACCCCGGGTCGCTCAGCGCCCGGGTCGAGCGCGGCGGTTCGGGGACCATCGTCCGGAGTGACAGCGCCTGGCCGCTCAGTGGCGGTCAGCAGCTCTCCCAGACGGCTACCACCGGCCAGACGCTGCAGATGCGCGCCACAGGTGACTCCTCGCCCCCGCCTGACGTCACCAACCCGGCCTGGAGCGGCGGCGGTTCGCTGATCAGCGTCGGCAATACCGGCAATAACGAACTTGCGTTGAGCTGGAACCCAGCCACCGATGCCAGTTCGGTGACCTACGATGTCTACCGATCGACCACCCCGGGCGCTGCTGCGGTTTATGCCAGCCTGTATAGAGCCGATGTCGGCAGTAACGGCTTCGTCGATACCGGTGTGGTTGAAGCAACCCCTTACTACTACGGGGTCGAGGCGAATGACAACCAGGGCAATACCCTGACCAACAGCGATACCAACGGTGCTACCCCCACCAACAGCGGCGGCGGTGGCGGCCCGGCAACCTGCAACACCTGTCATGGCACCCATCCGAGCGGTGCGGCGGAAAATGCCCATCCGGTCCATGCCGACACCGATAGCAACTACACCGACTGCGACCGCTGCCACGGCGACGCCGGCAGTTCACCGAGCGGCGCCGACGCAGCCAGCCAGTACCAGACCTGGGCCCAGCCGGCGGTGCATAACAACCTGAACAAGAACGTCTATTTCCGCTACGACGACGGCGGACCGGATGGCAGCTTCAACGGCAGCAACTGCAGCAACGTCAGCTGTCACTTCAACAGCGCC
>SDWL01000277.1 GCA_004195315.1 Lutibacter sp. | reverse complement strand
AGATGTGTATAAGAGACAGATAGAATTGTTTTGATTAGGGTTATGTATTTTGAAATCTGAACTTAAATAAACGCCTGATTTAATACTAATTGATTTAAATTTTTCAAGTTTTGATTTTATATCATCAATTCCTAAGAAATTGGCCTTAGCAAAAGTTTCATCATTTTCTTTATTAAGACCTATTATCGAGTTTTTATTTAAAAATCCTAAGATAAGCCATCCGTCTTTTTTTAGAACTCTATGTGCTTCCTTTATAATAAGGTCTTGATTTTCTACAAATTCCAACATGGTTATAGATGATATAAACTGAAAACTTTCGTCGTTGAATGGTAGTTGTTGTGCATTCGCCTTTTTAAAACTAGCCTTTAATTTTTTGTTTTTCGCTATATTCAACATTGCTTCTGATGTATCAACACCCATAACTTTAAACCCTTTATTTGTAAAGTAATTGGTCCAGTGGCCTGTTCCACAACCTAATTCTAGCATTTCACCTGTTCAAATGTTTTTTAGTAAAGAATTCATAATTTGCTGTTCTATTTCATCAACCTTTTTACCAAATTCAGAAGCGTAATAATCGTCATAATTATTGGCTATTTCAGGTTTTAAGAAAACATTCATAATTAGAATTTTAAAGTAACTCCTAATAAAAAGTTTCTAGTTGCTTGTGGATAGTAACCTTGCACTTCAAAAGACGAATCTGCTGACCAAAAATCTAAATAAGTATAACCTCTATCTACATATTCTTTATTAAAAACGTTGTTTACTAAACCTGAAAGTACAATTGAACTAAATATAGACTTAGTTTTTATTTCATAAGTTAAATTTAAATCATTAATAAAGTAACTGTCTAATTTAGATGCTTCTGTATCTGTGTTGCTCAAATACTGTTCTCCTACAAATTTTGATAAAAAGTTAATTTGTACGTTTTTTAGTGGTTTGTATGTTAAGGAATTACCTGCTATTAAATTTGGTGAGAATGCAATATTTGTTGTTCCAATATTTTTGCTTTCACCGTCTCGTTCTAAAATAAAGTTTTTAATTTTATTTGTACTAAAAGTAATATTCTGATCGATTGTAAATTTATCTGAAATTTTAAAGTTTGCATCAATCTCTAAACCAAAACGATAGCTATCTTCAATATTTTCACGCAAGTATTCACCAACATCATTTAAGCTACCAGTTTGAATAAGTTGATTTTTATAGGACATGTAATAAAGATTGGTGTTTAAGCTAATACTTTCATTTTTTAAACGCCAACCTAACTCAAAATCATTTAGAGATTCATTCTTAACATTTGATCCATTCTTAAAATCGTCTCTATTTGGCTCTCTGTTACCTCTTGCATAAGATGCATAAATGCTATTGTTATTATTAAACGAATACGTTAAACCTAATTTAGGATTGAAAAAATTGTAAGTTTTATCAATGTTTAATAAATCTCTATCTGATGTTAATCCTTCAGTTTTATAATTAACAAATCTACCTTGTAAATCAATATAGCTATTTAGTTTATCACTAAGTTTAAAAGAAGCTTTAGAAAATATGCTAAACTCATTTTTTTTAGCATCACTAAAATAGTAACGATCTCTAATATTTGCATCTGTAGCAAATTGTTTAGCCCAAATCACTTCACCAAAGTGGTCTCCAGTATAATTACTATACGAAATTCCTGAAATAATTTCTGCATCCTTTTTATTATAGCTAACATTAAAATTTGCTACGTAAAAATCATTATCTAACCATCTACGAAGAATAAGGTCTGTTGCTGGATTGCCTTCCCAATCAGTTCCCATAGCTTCTACTATATTGTTATATTTTGAAACTTTGCTATCTTCTTTAAATTGCTCAAAATAACCTTCACCTTTCGTATAATTCAACCCTAAATTAGTTGACCAATTGTTGGTTATTTTTTCGTTCCAATGTAATTGATAATGATTTTGCGTATAATTATCAGTTTCATTTTCATAAGTATAAGGATTTTGTTTTCTATCTTCTTTTAATTGTTCAGCACTTAAACCAAACCAAGCTTGATATGTTTTTTCCTTATTTCCAAATGTTATTGCTTTAATTAATGTGTTGTCATCAACATAAGAAGCTTGTAAAAAATATGATTTTAAATCGGAAAAAGCTCTGTCTATATATCCGTCAGAATCAATTTTTGATAATCTACCTGAAAATTCTATATGATCATTTATTTTACCAGTACTAAATTTCACTGTATTTTTAAAAGTATTATAAGAACCTATAGAGCTACTTATTTCCCCATAAGGATCTTCTGAAATAGCATCAGTTAATAAATTTAAACTTGCCCCAAAAGCTCCAGCTCCATTCGTTGAAGTACCAATTCCACGTTGTAATTGCATACTTTCTGTAGATGAAGTGAAATCACCTAAATTTACCCAAAAAGTTCCTTGACTTTCAGTATCATTATACGGTATGCCATTTAAAGTAACATTAATTCTTGATGCATCTGAACCGCGAACGCGTATATAAGTATATCCAATTCCTGCACCAGCATCTGATGAGCTAGTAACAGAAGGGAGGTAATTAAGTAACATAGGTATATCTTGTCCTAAATTACGTTTTTTTAGTTCTTCTTTTGTTATATTACTGTGTGTTACTGGGGAACCAGATTTTACACGAACTGCTGATACCAACACCTCATCTAAACTCACAAAACTGTCAGTCATATCTATAGAGACCGATGTGTTTTTATTTAAGGTAATTGTTATTTCTTTTGGTTTGCTTATTGCGCTAATAATTAGAACATAAGTTCCCTTTTTTAGGTTAAAAGAAAATTTTCCAGCTAAATCTGTAGTAGTTCCTTCAGAAGTTCCTTTAACTATAACACTTGCTCCGGGAAGTGGACTATTGCCATCACTTACCTTTCCTGAAAGTGTAAATAATTCTTGTGCAGTTGCATTAAACGAGCATGCAATAATTAAAAAAGCTACTATAATCTTCACTTTTTTAAGGTTCAATTTTAAATTTTGTTTCATTTTTAATAAAATAAAACGATTTAAAAAGAGGTAATTAATCGATGTTTTGAATAATTAGTTAATTGTTCCTAACGATTTTTTCGTTTGAACGAATGTCCCTTAACCTGTCTCTTATACACATCT
>SDWL01000276.1 GCA_004195315.1 Lutibacter sp. | reverse complement strand
CTTCAATATAAAATATTTATTGATTAAATTTGTTTTAATAAATTGATAATAGGTAATTTAATTAAAAAAAAAGAGTTCTTATTTTGAACTCTTTTTTAAAGATACTTAGCGAAATCGTTATAGTTAATATTGGTTAATTTTGTAGGAAAAAAATCGATTTAAGAGTAATTTTGAAGCATATTTTTACCCTATGAATGAACCAATTGAAAAGATAGCAGTTTTAACGTCTGGAGGAGATGCACCTGGAATGAATGCAGCTATTAGAGCTGTTGTTAAAGCTTGTGCATATTACAGTGTTGAATGTGTAGGTGTTTATAGAGGGTATCAAGGATTAATTGAAGGTGATTTTGAAACTTTAGTAGGTCGTCACGTAAGTAATATTATAAGTAAAGGAGGAACTATTCTTAAGTCGGCTCGTTCTTTAGATTTTAAAACTGTTGAAGGAAGAGAGAAAGCTTATAAAAATTTAAAGAAACACGGTATTGGGGCTTTAGTTCTAATAGGAGGAGATGGTACATTTACAGGAGGTTTAAAATTTATTGAAGAATACAACTTCCCACTTGTGGGAATTCCTGGTACTATTGATAATGATATTTACGGTACTGATAATACTATTGGATACGACACAGCTTTAAATACTGTTGTAGAAGTTATTGATAAAATACGTGACACAGCAAGTTCACACAACCGATTATTTTTTATTGAAGTGATGGGGCGTGATGCTGGTTTTATTGCATTGAACTCGGGTATTGGAGCTGGTGCAGAAGAAATTTTGATTCCGGAAAAGAATATAGGCTTAGATAAGTTTGTAGAATCACTTAATAAAGGTCGGGATAACGGTAAAACATCTAGTATTGTGGTTGTTTCCGAAGGAGATAAAATAGGGAAAAGCGTTTTTGAATTAGCTGATTATATCACTGAAAATTTCCCAGATTATGATATCAGGGTTTCAGTTTTAGGACATATGCAACGAGGAGGTTCACCAAGTTGTTTTGATAGGGTGCTAGCTAGCAGATTAGGAGTTGCAGCAGTAGAAGCTTTATTAGACAGATCAACAGGTGTTATGATTGGTATTACAAACAATCAAATATCAAAAGTTGAGCTTGAAAAGGCTATTAAAATGAACAACGATATAAACGAAGAATTATTAAAAGTATCCGAAATAACATCAATATAAAATAGAATAATAATTAGAAATATTAAAAATAAATAGAATGGCAACAGTTAAAATAGGAATTAACGGATTTGGTAGAATTGGAAGAATAGCTTTTAGAGTAGCTGTAAGTAGATCAAATGTAGAAGTAGTAGGTATTAATGATTTGTTAGATGTTGATCATTTAGCATATTTGTTAAAATACGATTCAGTTCATGGAAGGTTCAATGGCACCATTGAAGTAAAAAACGGAAACTTAGTTGTTAATGGTAAAGAAATTAGAATTACTGCAGAACGTAATCCTGAAGATTTAAAATGGGATGCAGTAGGAGCTGAGATTGTTTTAGATTGTACAGGTATTTTTACAAGTTTAGAAGGTGCCCAAAAGCACATTACTGCTGGAGCTAAAAAAGTTGCAATTTCTGCACCTTCAGCTGATGCGCCAATGTTTGTTATGGGTGTAAATCATAAAAAAATTACAGCAGCTAATACAATTGTTTCTAACGCATCTTGTACTACAAACTGTTTAGCACCATTAGTAAAAGTTATTAATGATAACTTCGGAATTATTGAAGGTTTAATGACAACTGTACATGCAACAACAGCAACTCAATTAACTGTTGATGGTCCTTCAAGAAAAGACTGGAGAGGTGGTAGAAGCGCTTTAACAAATATTATCCCATCATCTACAGGAGCAGCAAAAGCTGTTGGAAAAGTAATACCAGAATTAAACGGAAAATTAACTGGAATGTCTTTCAGAATTCCAACTGCAGACGTTTCTGTTGTTGATTTAACAGTTAGAACAGAAAAATCTGCAACTTTTGAAGAAGTAAAAGCTGCGTTAAAAGCTGCTTCTGAGAACGATTTAAAAGGAGTTTTAGGATATACTGAGGAAGCTGTTGTATCTCAAGATTTTGTTTCTGAACCAAGAACTAGTGTTTTTGATGCTGATGCAAGTATTGCTTTAAATGACAACTTCTTTAAATTAGTAGCTTGGTACGATAATGAATTTGGTTATTCAACAAAATTAGTTGATTTAGCAGAATATATTCATTCAGTTTAATTCTAAATAAACCTTATAAAAAATGATTCTAATAGCAGATGGAGGTTCCACTAAAGCTGACTGGATATTACTTGATAAATCAGGTAATCAGTTGCTTAAAACAAGAACAGGAGGTTTAAATCCTGCGGTTTTTGATGAGGAATTAATGAAAAGTAGAATTCAGGAAAATCTAGATTTAGTTACTTATAAAGAGAATGTCACTAAAATTTATTTTTATGGAGCTGGTTGTGGAACGGAAAAACCTACATTATTATTGAAATCAATATTTGAATCATTTTTTACAAATGCTATAGTTGAGGTAAAGGAGGATACTTATGCTGCAGCTTTTGCTGTAACAAACACGCCTGGAATAGTTTGTATTTTAGGAACAGGTTCAAATAGTTGTTATTTTGATGGTGAAAAAGTAGATGTTAGGATTCCTTCATTAGGATATGTGTTAATGGATGAAGCGAGTGGTAATTATTTTGGAAAAAAATTGATACGTGATTATTACTATCAAAAAATGCCAAAAGCTATTGCTGCAAAGTTTGAAGAACAATATAATTTAGACGCTGATACTATTAAACGTACTATTTATAAAGAAAATAATCCGAATACATACCTTGCGCATTTTGCGGAATTTATTTTTAAAAACGAACGTAATTGTTATTTTAATAAATTGTTGCATAAAGGGATGAAGGATTTCTTTAAAAATAAAATATTACCTTATCCTGAATATGAAAATGTTCCTGTTCATTTTGTGGGTTCAATTGCTTTTTTTGCGCAAGATATTATTAAGGATGTGGCTAGGTATCACATGATTAAAATAGGTAATATAGTAAGACGTCCAATTGATGGTTTAATTGAATATCATAGAGAACAATTAAAATTAGAAGAGGTCTAAAATTCTTTCTAAGGCCATACCACGAGAACCTTTAATAAGAATCTGTCTCTTATACACATCT
>SDWL01000275.1 GCA_004195315.1 Lutibacter sp. | reverse complement strand
AGATGTGTATAAGAGACAGATTGAATATCTTCCATTGCATTTAATGGAATTAAATGAACGTGCACATGAGGTACTTCAAGCCCGATAACTGCCATCCCAATTCTATCACAAGGAATTACTTTTTCTATAGCAATAGCTATTTTCCTAGAAAAGATCATTAACTCGTTATAAGTTTCTTCATCCAAATCAAAGAGTTTATTTACTTCTTTTTTAGGAACCACTAATGTGTGCCCTTTCGCATTTGGATTTATATCTAAAAACGCATAAAACTTTTCGCTTTCAGCAACTTTATACGATGGTATTTCACCATTAATTATTTTAGTAAATATTGACATCACTTTATTTTTAACCAAAAGTAATAAACCCTTTTCAATTAAAAAACTGAAAAGGGCATACGTTATTATTTTTAAAGTTTTATCCTCTTGAAATCTCTAAAATTTCAAAATTCAAAACACCACTAGGGACTTCAATTTCAGCAATATCACCAACTTCTTTTCCAAGTAAACCTTTTCCTATTGGTGAATTTACCGATAATTTTCCTTCTTTAATATTTGTTTCAGAATCAGCTACCAATGTGTATGTAAATTCCATATTATTAGCTGTATTTTTTATTTTTACAATTGAATGAATTAATATTTTAGAGGTATCTAAAAGTGATTCATCAATAATTCTTGCGTTAGAAACTACTTCTTTTAATTTTGCAATTTTTAATTCTAAATGTGATTGTTCTTCTTTTGCCGCATGATATTCAGCATTTTCACTCAAATCTCCTTTATCTCTTGCTTCAGCAATATCATTACTAACTCTTGGGCGCTCCACATGTTCTAAATGCCCTAGTTCATCCTTTAATTTTCTCATTCCTTCTACTGAATAGTACGAAACTTTACCCATAACTTATTATTTTATTAAATACAAAAAATCCCAAAACTGGAACCAGAATGAGATTTAATACAAATGTACAAAATATTTGTAAATTGCAAGCGTTTACCCATTAACTTCAGATTATTACTATGCGAAACCTACTTTTATTGTTTTTTATTGTTTCATATTTTTCTTGTGAAAAAAATGAAACAAATGATATTTTACCTTATGCTACAGTTGATGTAACTATTAACTTAAATTTACCTCTATACCAAAATCTTCAAATCCCAACAGAATGGGCATATATAGATAAAGGGATAAATAGAGGGCTGCAAGGAATAATTATACAAAGTACAGGACTTACCCCACCATATAAAGCTTACGAAAGAGCTTGCCCAAATAATGATTGTACATCTCCAATGGTTTTTGACGGAAGCCTTAAAATGAAATGCTCATGTGATAATAGTGAATATAGTATTATTGATGGTGCACCTCAAACTTCAGGTAATTTTCATTTTGCAAGAGAATATAGAGTTAATCAAATAAACTCTTCTACTTTAATTATTACCAACAATTAACTCTTTAATTAAAAACAGATTCCTATTTTTGTACGAAATCAATAAAAAGTGAAAAATTATTTCTCCTCAAATTTTAAATTAGGCGTTTTAGGCGGTGGCCAGTTAGGGAAAATGTTATTAACCGAAACTCAAAAATTTGATATTTACACGTGTATATTAGATAATTCTGATGATGCTCCGTGCTCACAAATCTGCAATGAGTTTCATAAAGGAGATTTGTTAGATTTTAATACTGTTTACAATTTTGGAAAAAAAGTAGATTTATTAACTATTGAAATTGAACACGTTAATATTGAAGCACTTTTAAAATTAGAAAACGAAGGTTTAGAGATTTACCCACAACCAAGTGTGCTTCAAATAATTCAACATAAAGGAAAACAGAAAGATTTTTTTGTTAAAAACAATATCCCAACTTCACCACATAAACGATTTTCAACCATAAATGAATTAAAAAACGAAAGTTTAACCTTTCCTTTTGTTTGGAAATCTGCTCAATTTGGTTACGATGGCACTGGAGTTAAAATTGTCAAAAATAAAAATGATTTAAATTCATTAGCTGATACTGAATGTATTATTGAAGAATTAATTCCTTTTAAGAATGAACTAGCAGTTATTGTTGCAAGAAATAAAAATGGAGAAATAAAAATATATCCTGTTGTAGAAATGGAATTTCATCCTGAAGCTAATCAAGTAGAATATGTAATTTGCCCTGCTAGAATTTCTAATGAAGTTGCAGAAAAAGCTAAAAATATTGCTTTAAAAGTTGCCGAATCATTTAAACATATTGGTCTATTAGCTGTTGAATTATTTCAAACTGAAAACGATGAAATAATTGTAAATGAAGTTGCGCCAAGAACGCATAATAGCGGTCATTATAGCATTGAAGCATCTTATACCAGTCAGTTTGAACAACATTTACGTAGCATTTTAAACCTCCCTCTTGGGAATACTGATAGTAAAGTTGCTGGAATTATGGTAAATTTGGTTGGTGAAGAAGGTTTTACAGGAGAAGTAGTTTATAAAAATATGGAAGAAATTCTAAAAATGGATGGTGTAACTCCACATATTTACGGAAAAAAACAAACAAAACCTTTTAGAAAAATGGGTCATGTTACTATAATAAATAACGATTTAACTGAAGCAAGAAAAATTGCTGAGGAAGTAAAAAATACGATTAGAGTAATTAGTAAATAAGCATATTATGAGCAAAGTAGGAATTATTATGGGAAGTATTTCAGATCTTCCAATTATGCAACAAGCTGCAGATTTTTTACAAAGTTTTAATATTGAAACCGAAGTTGATATTGTTTCTGCACACAGAACTCCAGAAAAATTATTTGACTACGCAAAAAACGCTCACATACGTGGAATCTCAGTAGTAATTGCTGGTGCTGGTGGCGCAGCACATTTGCCGGGAATGGTAGCTTCTATGAGTCCACTACCAGTTATTGGTGTTCCTATAAAATCTAGAAATTCTATAGATGGGTGGGATTCTGTTTTGTCAATTCTTCAAATGCCAGGTGGTGTTCCTGTTGCAACCGTTGCTCTTGACGGAGCTCTAAATGCCGGAATCTTAGCTGCACAAATTATAGGAAGTTCTAATAAAGATATACAAGATAAAATTCTTCAGTATAAAGACTCTCGCCTCTTTGACTTTTACGAAACCACGGAAGTGTTTGAGAAATTCACTTCTACGGAAGGAATGACCGGATCCAAGAAGTTGGCAAACGCTGAAACACCGCCTACACTTGAGCTGGAAGATGGTTATTC
>SDWL01000020.1 GCA_004195315.1 Lutibacter sp. | reverse complement strand
AGATGTGTATAAGAGACAGTGTTAATTCTTTTTCCAACGCTCTAGTCTGGAAATTCCTTTTGAAAAAGGTCCGGCAAATAGTTTCATAATGCCTCCTAATTCTTTTAATTTTTCTTTTACAAAATCTTGCATTTCTTGAAGAGTGATATCTGGCTGTAAAAACTCACCTTTTTCATAACAAAAACTGCAATATTTAATACTTGGTTGCCCATCTGCATTAGTACCACTACCTTTTGGATCTTTTTTAAAAGGCATTCCGCAACTTTGACAATTTTTATAAATTTTCATTTTATTAAAATTTATTTTGTTGAATGTACTGCAATTCTATTTCCTTCGGTATCAATAAAAACTCCCATAAAACCAATTTCTTCTGAAATTATTTTTTTTTCAATAATTACATTCCCACCGGCTAATTCTACTCTACTTAATTCATTTGAAACATTATTAGTTTGTGAAGCTAAATAAATTAGAGTGCCATTGGTACTTGGAGTGTAATGTTTTGGGTTATAAATTAATGAACCTCCAGAATTTGGTGAATTTTTTATATTAGTAAATGGAAACCATCCCATCAGTTCTTCTCCAAAATTTTGAACATTAATTTTAAAATTAAAAACTGTTTCGTAAAACTTAACAGCTCTGTTCATATTTTCAACTGGTATTTCAAACCAACAACATACGTTTGCTTTCATGATGGTTTAATTTAATTAATAAAAACTTTATTCAGTTGCAATTATAACTTCATATTACTACCTATTGGTAATAAATATAATTCTTTTTTAGCCTTTGCAAATTTTGTGAATGCCTCTTTATGGTTAATTTTTATGTATCCAAAAGTATCAAAATGATAGCCTAACACTTTATTGCAATTTAAAAATGTGCTTGCTTTTATTGCTTCTTCTATTCCCATTGTAAAATTATCACCTACAGGTAAAATAGCTAAATCAAGTTCCCCAATTACATCCGGAATTAATTTCATATCATATGTTAAAGCTGTATCACCTGCAATAAATACCCTATGATGACTTGTTTCAATTACAAATCCACCTGGTTGACCACCATAACTTCCATCAGGAAATGAACTAGAATGAATTGCATTTGTGTAATGTACCGTCCCAAAATCAAATTTCCATTTTCCACCATGATTCATAGGATGACCTTCAATCCCTTTATTCTCAAAATAGGTTACAATTTCATAATTAGAAATTATTTTAGCGCCTGTACGTTTTGCAATAGCTTCAACATCTAAAATATGGTCTTGATGCGCATGAGTAATTAAAATATAATCCGCTTGCAATTTATTAATATCAATATCTTTTGCTAATTCGTTACCTGTGATAAAAGGATCTATTAATAATGTTTTGTCTTTTGTTTCAATACTTAAACTTGCGTGTCCGAGGTAAGTTACTTTCATTTTGCCTATGTATAAGTTGGTTTACTGCAATTTAATAAAATTATTTCATAAAACCACGAAAAATCAATTTCCGTGGTTAACAAAATAATAAAATTAAAAATCTAATTTATATTTAATATAGGTTGTGAAAATTTTTCCTGACTCATAAATTATTCCAGAAAAAATATCAGAATTACTATATGAGAAATTTAAATGCTCATAGTACGTTTTATCAAATATATTTAACAATGCTACACCAACTAAAAGCCCTTTATATAGCTCAAATCTTACAAGTAAATCTAATGTTTCAAAACCTGATGTTTCTTGTCCCAAATATAAAGTTGCAATTCTACTTTGACTTTCTACCAAACGTGAATTTAAAGCAATTCAAAAATTAGTTTCTTCAATTTCGCTCCTAAATTTGCTATAAATGGAGGAATAAGATATAATAGTTCAATAAAATCTTTATTTTCAGCCTATGTATAAGAAAGTTCTGAAGTGAAAGTTAATTTATCTGTTGCTTTGTAATTAAATATGAATTAAAAACCCGTTTATGAAGCTTTGTCAATATTAATAAATCGTTTAGCTACAATTAGAAGTATAGTTTACAGAAATTTATTTAGCTAAAAGTAATCCAATTCCAAATAGAACAGAAAACAAAAAAGTGCTTAAGGCTAATTTTTTTAATTCCGGATCTAATAATTTCGGTATTTTGTTTTTATAAACAACTATATAATGCTTAAATACAAGAAGATATGCCAACAGAAATAAAAACTGAAATGGTGATTTATAATGAACCCCATTATACAATAATGCAAATAAAAATGAAGAAATTAGTAAATAATAATGATAGTATTTTGCAAATTCCATTCCCATTTTAACCACTAAAGTCCTTTTTCCTGATTTTATATCTGATTCCATGTCTCGCATATTATTCAAATTTAACACACCTATACTTAAAAATCCAACAGAGAAGGCTGGTAAAAAAATAGTGAAATCTAGTTGTTTTGTTAACAAATAATAGCTTCCACATACACTTAAAACTCCGAAAAACAAGAACACAAATAAATCTCCGAAACCACTATAACCATAAGCTTTTTTACCCATTGTATATTTAATAGCTGCAACAATGCTTACAATTCCTAGTATAAAAAAAATGATTAAATTTTTAAAATCATCTTTACCGAAAGAAATATAAATAAGAAGTATTGCTACTATTAATGTTAAAACAATAGAA
Organism: Lutibacter sp.; assembly: GCA_004195315.1. Lineage (GTDB taxonomy): Bacteria > Bacteroidota > Bacteroidia > Flavobacteriales > Flavobacteriaceae > Lutibacter. The sequence continues at coordinate 11,663 of SDWL01000020.1, read as the reverse complement.
ATTTTTATTGCATTGAGCATTTGTTTTGGAGTGATTACACCACTTTGAATTGCCCTTGTTGGCCCAACTCTATCATTGTTGTCTGTTCCTTTTATTCCATCTCCATAGTCATTTGCAAAGTTTGAAATAACTTGGAAGCCAATAGTGGTTAATAAAGCTAATATACAAATCCACCAATTAAAAAAACCTTGAGAAGCTGCAATAAAACTTCCTATAATAATACCCGAAACTGACAAAGGTAATGTTCTTAAACGTGCAGCTTCAATGTAATTTTTAATCATAAATTTCAATAAAATGAATCTAAAAAGAGTGAATGTTCTTCAAAATTATAAATTATTAGCATCTGCAATAAGTTCTGCAATATCTAATACTTCAATCTCTTCTTCTTTGTTCGTGATTTTAACCCCATCTGTCATCATTGTATTACAAAACGGACAACCAGTTGCAATAATATCAGGCCTCACTTCAATAGCTTGGTCTGTACGTTCTACATTAATTTCTTTTGTGCCTTTTTCAGCATCTTTAAACATTTGAGCGCCACCAGCTCCACAACACAAACCATTAGATTTACAATGTTTCATTTCAACCAACTCAGCATCTAATTGTTGAATTAGTTCTCTTGGAGCTTCATAAATATCATTTGAACGTCCTAAATAACAAGGGTCATGAAATGTAATTTTCTTCCCGTTAAATTTACCTCCTTCAATAGAAATTCTACCTTCATCAATCAATGATTTCAACAACTCAGTATGATGCATCACTTCATAAACACCACCTAATTCTGGGTATTCATTTTTTAAGGTATTAAAACAATGAGGACACGCTGTAACAATTTTTTTAACCTCATAAGCATTTAATATTTCAATATTTGACATTGCCTGCATTTGAAACAAAAACTCGTTACCTGCTCTTTTAGCAGGATCACCAGAACAACTTTCTTCAGTTCCTAAAACAGCAAAATCAACATTTGCTTTATTTAAGATTTTCACAAATGCTTTTGTGATTTTTTTAGCCCTGTCATCAAAACTTCCTGCACAACCTACCCAAAATAATACTTCAGGTTGTTTTCCTTGTGCCATCATTTCTGCCATTGTTGGTACGTTCATTCTAAAAATATTTTAGTTATTTTATTTGTGTTGACCGTCGTCAAAAACTTTAATAGTTACATCTTTTTCTATTAAATCTGTAAATTTCCCTCTAAATCTAGTTGCTTTAACTAAATGATTATCAATCCAATGGTAATTCCCACCTCTAGGTTTTCCCATTAATAAACTATGGTATTTAAATCCATGTTTTTTTAACCAAAATTCTGTTATTTCTCTATGCTCTTCAGTTCTTGAAGTAAAAAAACAAATAATATGTCCTTCGTCAAACCACTTATTTAATGTTGCTAATGCATCAGGAAAAGGCTCACAAGTTCCCATTCTTTCAGGTTCTTCATTAGGAACGTCTTCGGTTACTGTACCATCAATATCAATTAAATAATTTTTAATTCCTTCAGGCAAAATAGGACTTATGTGTAATCCTGCTTCTAATTTTTCTTGTAATAACTTTTCTACATCCTCCTTATTCATTTTTATTTTCTTTAGTTTTAATAATTATAGTAGTCTTATTCGTCTTTCCAATTTAATCTATCCATTTGGTTGTATTGCCAAGGAGCTCCATTATTTTCAATATTAGTCATCATCATATTTAATTCTTGTGGTGCAGCGGATTGTTCCATCACTAAATAACGACGCATGTCTATAATAATTGATAATGGGTCAATATTTACTGGGCATTCTTCCACGCAAGCATTACAACTTGTACAAGCCCATAATTCTTCAGGTGTTATATAATCATTTAATAATTGTTTACCATCATCTATAAACTTTCCATTTTCATCAATATTTGCACCTACTTCTTCTAATCTGTCACGAGTTTTCATCATAATTGCTCGTGGTGATAATTCCTTCCCTGTTTGATTTGCAGGACAAGATGAAGTACAACGTCCACATTCAGTACAGGTATAAGCATTCAATAATTGAACCCAATTTAAATCTGTAACATCACTTGCTCCAAATCTCTCAGGAACTTGATTTTCAGACCCTTCAGGTGCAGCTGCAAATGGATCTACATTTGGATCCATCATTAATTTCACTTCATTTGTTACTGCTTCTAAATTGTTTAATTTTCCTTTAGCATTTAAGTTTGCATAAAATGTATTTGGAAAAGCTAATAATATGTGAAGATGTTTAGAGTAGTATAAATAGTTTAAAAACACTAAAATACCTACTATATGAACCCACCAAGCTGATCGCTCAATAATGTGTAAACTTTCAGGTGTGAAACCATTAAAAATTGGTGTTAAAAACTGACTTATAAGGTTTCCTGAACTCAACTCTTGAAATTGAACATCTGTTGCATTCATAATTAAGAATAACGACATTAATACCATTTCAAAATACAAAATGTAAAGTGCATCATTTTTCGGAAATCCTTTCATTTCTTTATTCCAAAAACGAGGAATTCTTATAACCATTCTTCGAATCCAAAAAACAATTACGGTTATAAGTACCAGAAATGCAATTACTTCAAAAGAACCAATTAAAAAATAATAAAAGCCTCCCATAAAAGATAAAACTCTATGGGTTCCAAAGAGGCCATCTATTATTATTTCAATAACTTCAATATTTACAATAATAAAACCTGCATATACTATAATATGCAAAATTGCTGCAATTGGGCGTTTAATCATTTTTGACTGGCCTATAGCAACCATTGCCATACTTTTCCAACGAGCTTTAGAATTATCAGTTCTGTCAATCTCTTTTCCTAGTTTTATATTTCTTGTTAGTTTTTTAATGTTTTTGGCAAAAAATCCAATTCCTATAATTAATAGAATTGCAAATGCTATATTGTCAATATAATCCATACAAATTATTTAATGATGACTCTAATTATTTTTACTTATATCTAATGTTACTCTTTTTGTTCTTCTTCTGGTTTATATCCTTTATCTTTTTTTCCAAAAACTGAAAAATGAACAAAACGCTTAGGGTTTAACTTCATTTCACGTAATAATTCTTCTAATTCTTTTGAAGAATTTGTTAAATTATTATACATTCCTTCATCATTTAAAAGCTTTCCTAAAGAACCTTCTCCTGCTTCAACACTAGCCAAAATTTTGTTTAAATTAATAACTGTAGTTTCTAAATTTTTTATGGTTAATCCTAAGTTAGCATTTACCAATGTATCTGAAAGTTTAGCTAAATTAGCTGTCATTAATTCAGCATTTGCTAAAGTTATTCCTAACTTTTTTTCGTTATTCTTAACCAATTTATCAACTGATTCAGAAATGTTTTTAAAATTTAAAATTGTAGCATTTAATTGCGCAATACTTGACTTTAAGTTGTTTCTACTTTTAGTATCTAAAACATCGGTTAAACCAGTCATAAGGGAATCTGCACTCACAATTACATTTTCAACCTTTGCCTGTAATGGATTTAATTTTTCAGTTACTGAAGAAAATATATCTGATTCTATTTGGCCCTGTAAAAAATCACCTGACTTTGCCATTTCTCCTTCATAAGAAGGTACTACTGCTAAAGACTTCCCTCCCATTAAACTAGCGCTGTATATTTTTGCAATACTATTTTTTGAGAACTCAAAATCTGTATCAACACTAAACTCAACAATTAACTGGCCTCTTTTTTCTGGGTCGTTATTAAAATTAATACTGATAACTTTTCCTACGTCTACACCATTAATTGTAACAATACTTGTTGTATTCAATCCCTGAACATTATTATACTCTGTTAAATAGGTTTTTGAAGGAGCATCAAATAAATTAATCCCTTTCATAAAATTAAAACCCCATATAAATAAGGCAATAACTAACACCGCAACAATCCCTGTTTTTACTTCTCTTGTAATTTTCAAAATAACAATATTTATGATAGCAATATTACTAATTATTTAAGCAAAAATGCTATGATTTTTTTAAAACATCTTGAATAGATATTTTATTTCCATTTTTAAATGCAACTATAAATGCTGAACTATATCCTTTTGATTTTGCTAATTTTTGGAATTCTTTTATTTTGGCATAACTTGATGTTTCACCTATATAATATCTATAGATTTTTCCAGCTTTAACTCGTTCAACATTCTTCAGCCCTTTAAAATTATAAGAGTATGTTTCTAATTTTCTAGCACCAGCAGCTATTTGAACTTTAAATTTAACATTCTTATTACTTTTTCTATCTTTTTCAGAAGTACTTAAGTTTGATTTACTTTCAACAACTTTTTCTTTAACTGTTGATTTAACACTAGATTTTTTTTGTTTATTTTCTACAACTTCATTATTTACAACTGTATTTAATGTAAGTTGTTTCATATATTTTATAATATCGCTATAAATTGATTTAGAAAATTTTTGCTGACCTACTTTAGAATTTAAAAAAAGGCCTTCAACTTTATTTGTAAGAAAACCTATTTCAATTAATACACTTGGCATATATGTTTGATGTAGAACCACAAAACCCGCTTGTTTAACACCTCTGTCTTTTCTTTTTAAATCATCAGTAAATCCTTTTTGAATAATACTTGCTAACTGAATACTTTGATCTAAATACTCTTCTTGCATTAATGTTAATCCAATAACAGATTCAGGTGAACTAGGATCAAAACCTTTATAATTAGTTTTATAATTATCTTCCAATAAAATTACTGAATTCTCTGTTTTTGCAACTTCAAAATTCTGACGATTTGCGTGTGTTCCTAATACCCAAGTTTCTGACCCATAAGCTTGAGAATTATGAGCATTACAATGTATAGAAACAAACAAATCTGCATCAGATTTGTTCGCTATTCTACCTCGCTCCCATAAATCAACAAAAACATCAGTTTTCCTAGTATACACCACTTTAACATTAGATTGTTTTTCTAATAACTTACCTACTTGCAGTACAATTTTAAGTGCAATTTCTTTTTCTTTACTATTTTTATAACCAACTTTACCAGGATCCTTACCTCCATGACCAGCATCTAGTACCACTATAAAATCTTTTTTTTGAGCAAAAACCGAATAACTATTTGAAAGAAATACAATTAGAAATACGAAAATGAAACTTAATTTCGTTGTAACTTTAAATTTGAAAAAGAGTTGTGAGTTCATCAATTATTTTAATTATTTTTGGCGTTTGTTATTTGTGTTTTTCAAATATTAAGCCATACATTTACAACAATCAATTACGTGGTTGATTAATTAATAAGCTAATGTAAAAAAAGTTATGCTATCAGCACAATTTAAAAGGTTTTTTTATAAAATATTTCATTATTAAAACGTCTCATAAAAATATATATTTTTCTTTTTTTTTGATAGTAGCTATTAGCTTTATCAATTCAACTATATATTCTCAAGAAATTAAGCAACTGTCTTTAAAAACAGAATCCCTTAATTTTAGAGATACTATAAAACCATTAATAAAAGATTCATTAAACATAAAAGTAGTAGACTCATCAAATATAAAGGCTGTAGACACTATTATTAAACCTAAAGAACTTCTTGAAAGTATTGTTGACCATTCAGCAGATAGCTTGATTAGACAAGATATAAAAAACAATAAAATTATATTATTTAATAACGCTCAAGTCAAATACAAGGATATTGATTTAACAGCTGGATATATTGAAATTGACAACAATACCAATTTAGTTTGGGCTAGAGGAATTAAAGATAGTATTGGGAGTTATTCTCAACTTCCTGTTTTTAAACAAGGTGCTGAAGAATCTGCACAGGACTCTATTTCATTTAATTTCAAAACAGAAAAAGCTAAAATTTGGGGGTTAAGAACTGAACAAAGTGGTGTAATTATAAAAGGTGAAGTCACTAAAAAGGAAAACGACTCTACAATTTATGTTAGTAATATTAAGTTTACAACTTCAGATAAGGAAGATCCAGATTATTATATATCTACCAAAAAAGCTAAAATTGTTCCAAATAAAAAACTAGTAATAGGCTTAAGCAATTTAGTTATACAAGATGTGCCTACACCTTTATTTTTACCATTTGCATATATACCTTTAACAAAAGGAAATGTTTCTGGTTTTATAATGCCAACTTGGGGTGACACTGCACAACAAGGTTATTTTTTACAAAATGGAGGTTATTATTTTGCTATTAACGATTATGTTGATTTAGCTGTTTTAGGAGATATTTACACGAACGGAAGTTGGGGTTTAAGAACAGAATCTAGCTATTCTATTCGATATAAATTTAATGGTAATTTTAATTTTAGATACGAAAATTTAAAAAATAGTATTCGAGGCTTTGATGATTTTTCTAAAACAACCAATTATAATATAAGATGGAGCCATAGCCAAGATGGTAAAGCAAGTCCTAATTCTAGGTTTTCAGCTTCTGTAAATTTAGGAAGTAGCACATATTATAGAGAATCATTAAATGAGTTTAATACCAATTCATTTTTAAATAACACACTAAGTTCTTCCGTTTCTTTTTATAAAAAGTTTGTTGGAACACCATTTAATTTATCAGTTTCAGCAACACACTCACAAAATACCAATACTGAAAGTATTACAATGTCACTACCTTCTTTGCAAGTAAATATGGATAGAATATATCCTTTTGCTTCAAAGTCTGGTGCAAAAACTAACGCATTGCAAAAAATTGGCGTTACATACTCTTTGAAAGGAGATAACAGATTTAATACAAAAGATGAATTTTTCTTTAAAAAAGAAATGTTTGAAACTGCCAAATCTGGAGTACAACACAATACCTCTTTTAGTACAAATATGAAAATGCTAAAATATTTTACACTTTCTCCAAACGCTAATTACAAAGAAGTTTGGTATTTTGATAAAATTAATAAAACATATAATGCCACAGAAGATTTAGTAGTTACAGATACTTTAAACCGGTTTAGTGCTTTTAGAGAATATAATGCAGGGCTTTCACTATCAACAACCGTTTACGGTATGTTTAATTTTAAAAAAGGCAGATTACAAGCAATTAGACATGTAATGAGACCATCTGTTTCTTATGGATATCGTCCTGATTTTAGTTCATTTTACGAAGAAGTACAACAAAGTGAAGATGAAAACGATATACTTGAGTATTCTCCTTTTAGCAACGGAATTTATGGCGGACCTAGTAAAGGACTTTCAAACAGTTTAAGTTTTACTTTAAATAATACTTTTGAAGCAAAAGTAGTGTCTAAAGACTCAACAAAAGTTGAACCCGAAAAAGTTACACTAATCAATAATCTTAATTTTTCTACAAGTTACAATATGGCTGCTGACTCTTTAAAATGGAGCCCTGTAAGAATGAGTGCTGGTACTAATCTATTTAATAAAAAATTAAAATTAAACATAAACGCTACATTAGATCCTTATGCACTCTCAGCAGCTGGAAGAAGAATTAATACCTTTAATATTAACAATAGTGGTAGTTTATTTAGATTAACCAATGCTGGATTAACTATGAATTATAATTTGGCCAGTAGTAAATCAGAAGGTCAAAAAAATACTAAACAACAAAATGCAGATGCAAATAATTCGGATGGTGTTTTTGGTGAAAATTTAAATAATAGCAACGATTTAAGTTCTGATAATAAATCGAACAAAAAAAATACAAAAACTGCAAAACTTTATAGTGCAACATTTCCTTGGACTTTAAAATTAGCCTATTCATTGAATTACACTAATTCTAATAGGCAAAATGAAATTTCATCAAATTCTTTAATGTTTTCTGGTGATATTGAACTAACTCCTAAATGGAAAGTTGGGGCTTCGTCAGGTTATGACATTAAAAATCAAGGGTTTAGCTATACCCAATTGCGGTTTTCTCGTGATTTAGATAGTTGGAAATTGAATTTTAATTGGGTACCTTTCGGTAGTAGACAAACCTATTACTTTTTTCTTGGGGTAAAATCATCAATGCTAAGTGATTTAAAATATGACAAGAGAAAAGTTCCTGACAGAAGATTATTCTAAAATACTTATATTATGAAAAAAATAATTAAAACAAACAACGCTCCCGCTCCAGTTGGACCATATAACCAAGCTGTTTTATCAGGAAATACTTTATATACTTCAGGTCAAATTGCATTAGATCCTACAACAGGTAAATTAGTTACTAGCTCTATTGAAACTGAGACAACTCAAGTATTAGAAAACATGAAAGCTGTATTAACAGAAGCAAATATGACTTTTGAAAATGTTGTAAAAGCAACCATATTTGTTAAAAATATGAATGATTTTGCAAAAATAAATACTATTTATGGTGGTTATTTTAATCCAGAAACTGCACCTGCACGTGAAACTGTTGAAGTTGGAAATTTACCTTTATTTGTAAATGTTGAAATTTCAATGATTGCCGTAAAATAACAAATTTATAATGATTTCATTAAAAGTTCGGCAGTTGCAGGGTTTGTTGCTAAAGGCACATCATGAACATCACATAAACGCATTAACATAGCAATATCTGGTTCATGCGGATGCATTCCCAATGGATCTCTAAAAAAGAAAACCATGTTGGTTTTACCTTCAGCAACACGTGCTGCTATTTGAGCATCACCACCAAATGGTCCTGAAAGAAATTTAGCAACCTTAAAACCTGCTTTTTCAGCATTTTTACCAGTTGTACCTGTTGAAATTAACGAAATTTCTTTAGCTAAAATTAAGGCTTTAAAATCCATTAAAAACTGAATCATTTCTGCTTTTTTACCATCATGTGCTATAATTGCTATTTCCATAATTTAAAGATATTTTATAAAAATTAAAGTGAAGCTGAGTATTCAATTAAATCAACTAATTTATTTGCATATCCAGATTCATTATCATACCAAGAAATAATTTTATAAAAATTTTCATTCATTTCTAATCCTGCTCCAGCATCAAAAATAGAAGTTCTTGTTTCTGATACAAAATCTTGTGAAACTACTTCATCCTCGGTATATCCTAATATTCCTTTTAATTCATTTTCCGATGCTTTTTTCATAGCTTCTTTAATTTTCGCATAAGATGTTGACTTTTCTAAACGAACAGTTAAATCTACTAATGATACATCAACAATAGGGACTCTAACCGCCATTGCCAATATTTTACCTTTTAATTCAGGTATAATGTTGGTAATTGCTTCACCTGCACTTGTAGTAGTTGGTATCATATTATTTAAAGCTGATCTACCTCTTCGCCACTGCTTTTCTGGTCCGTCAACAGTTTTCTGGCTTGATGTTGCTGAATGTACTGTTGTAACAAAACCTTCAATAATTCCAAAGTTTTCATTTAAAACTTTTACTATTGGAGCGATGCAATTAGTTGTACAAGAAGCATTTGAAAATACTAATACCTCTTTTGAAAGCAATGTGTTATTAACTCCCATAACAAACATTGGAGCGTCTTTTGAAGGAGCTGAAATCACCACTTTTTTTGCGCCGCCTTTTAAATGCAATGCAGCTTGGTCTTTGTTTGTAAAAAAACCTGTTGACTCAATTACATAATCAACATTTATAGCATCCCAATTAATATTTTCTGGCTTCTTTTCTGAAGTAACACGTATTGATTTACCATTAACAATTAATTTTCCATTTTCTACTTCAACAGTTCCATTAAATTTTCCGTGAACAGAATCATATTTCAATAAATAGGCTAAATGATCTATTTCTAATAAATCATTAATAGCAACTATTTCAGTATTTTTTCTATTTATTACTGATCTGAATGCAAGACGTCCTATTCTTCCAAACCCGTTTATACCTATTTTAATCATGAATTTTTAATTAGAAAAGCTTTATTAAAATTTGCTAAATAGACATGATATCACTCACTCGCAATAATTCTTTATTTATTTCGTGATGTCCTTTTACAGCATTTTCTAATTCGGTAATTTCAATATTATTATTTATTAAACCTACCATTACATTATTTTTACCATCCAATAATAATTCAACAGCTTTCACTCCTAAACGAGTAGCTAATACACGATCAAAACAGCTAGGAGAACCTCCACGTTGCATATGACCTAAAACAGACACTCTAACTTCATATTGTGGTAAGTTTTCCTCAACATAATCAGCTAGTTCGAACACGCTTTTACCAATTTTTTCACCTTCAGTAACTACTACTATACTCGATGATTTCCCAGAGCGTTTACTTCGTTTTAAAGATTCTAGCAAACGATCAAGACCTAAATCTTCTTCAGGTATTAAAATTTCTTCTGCTCCAGCACCCACACCCGCATTCAAAGCAATAAAACCAGCATCTCTTCCCATCACTTCAACAAAAAACAATCTGTTATGTGAACTCGCTGTATCTCTAATTTTATCAATTACCTCAACAACTGTATTTAATGCGGTATCATAACCAATTGTGAAATTTGTTCCAAAAATATCATTATCAATGGTTCCTGGAATTCCAATACAAGGAAAATTAAATTCACTATTAAAAATCATTCCACCCGTAAACGTACCATCACCTCCAATTAAAACCATTGCATCAATTTCAGCAGTTTTTAGTTGTTGAAATGCTTTGACTCTTCCTTCTGAAGTTCTAAATTCTGTTGAACGTGCTGATTTTAAAATGGTACCACCTCGGTTTATTATATTACTCACATGTCGAGATGTTAGCGTTATAAAATCTCCTTCCATTAAACCTTGATAACCTCTATAAATACCAACGCATTCTATATTGTAATAAGCGCAAGCTCTAACTACAGCTCTAATAGCGGCATTCATTCCAGGAGCATCACCACCCGAAGTCATTACTCCTATTTTTTTTATTATTTTTCCCATAAATTGAACTACAAAAATAAGATTATTTTCACTTGAAAGTTATGTTTGATTTAATTTTTTATATTCTTCGATAGAAATTCTTTTCATTTCTTCAAAATCATCATTCATTAAATCAACTAATTTAAACTGATTTTTTGCTCTGTCTAAATTATGAAGTTTATATTTAGTTTTATAATAAATGTTATTATTCAAAAAGTCAGTTAACATACGAAGCCCCATAATAAAAGTAATTGTTTTAGCTGCTAAAGCCAAGTTATTAACATCTAATAAAGATATATTTTTGTGTATTTTTTCTAAAAACCCTTTCGTAAAAGCTTTATAAAATTCTAAATTAAATTTTATTTTACTTAAATCGGTTTCATCTTCAAAAGCAGTATTACAAATTGTTCTAATGGCATCACCAAAATCGTAATGAATTACACCAACCATCACTGTATCAGTATCTATTACACATAATCCCTTATTATTTTCATCAAACAATGCATTTGATATTTTTGTATCATTATGTGTTATTCTTAATGGGATTTTTCCTTCATTTTTTAGATTTTGAAGTAAATGCATTTCCTCCTTTAAACTAAAAACTTGGTCAATACATTGTTTTGCTAATTCTAAACAATTAGAAGTTGCACTTTCTAATGCTTCATAAAATTGTTGATACCTAAAAGACATTTCGTGAAAATTAGGAATTATATCAACTATTTCATTGGTATTAAAACCCTCTGTTAAATTTGAAAAATCTCCAAATAGTTTACCTCCTTCATAGGCAACTTCAATATTTTTAACTTTTTCAAAGGTTTTACTTCCTTCAATAAACAACGTTAAATTCCAATAGTCACCATCTTCATCTAAATCTGTCTCTTATACACATCT
>SDWL01000274.1 GCA_004195315.1 Lutibacter sp. | reverse complement strand
TTATTTGAATCAAATTTCTTTTGAACAATACTACTTTTATCATTTTTAACAATCAGGGAATCGGCTTGCGCAAAAGCACTTACCGATAGCATTATTAAAAGAAAAAAAAGTAGTTTATTCATTATTGATTATCATCACTACCTAAACTTTCAATTTTTTCAAAAGTTCCTGTAAAGTTTTTTTGCTCATTTAAATCGAAATAAATAAATGCTGAAGAAACTAAGGTTACTGAATAAAATAAAAATTTACCTAAATAGGCTATCAAATTTAGAATTAAATAAATTGGATCTTCAAATAAACCAAATATTGCTGTTGGATCTTCATTGGTAAAAGAAACTCCCATAGATATTAATTGATAAATTAATGAAGGTATTGAAAAAACAAAGCCGAGCATAGATACTAATATTCCAATTACCAACACAACTCCAAAAGTATTCCACCACTCACTTTTTATTAAAGTAAAACAATGCGAAATGGTGTCTCCAATACTTTTATTTTCAAATACCATAATTGGCATAGCTAACGATAAAACAATTGAAATATATACAATTGGCAATACACAAAGAACATAAGCTACAATCATCATTAAAATAGATAAAACACCTAATCCAATAAATTTCCAAAGATTAGCAAATGTATTGTCTTTAACTTCTTGAAAATTAGCAACTCCATTGTTTTCTATATATGATTTTATATAAAATAATGAAACTTCAGCTAAAAGTGTATACACAATTCCAAAAACAACAAACATCAAAAATATCCATCCAAACATACCAGATATATTGGTAAAAACCATAGATGGATCAGGTGCTGTTTCATTCATACCCATTATTCCTTTCATAGCTCCAGAGTATGAAACCATTGCAAATACTAAAACTGCCGCTCCTACAAGTAATACTGGTCCAATAATACTAAAGACCGTTAAAAAATAATCTCTCCAATTCCCCCGAATAAAATCAAAAGTATCTGTTATAATGGCTCCTAAATCTCGTTCTTTTTTAAATTCAATTTGATTTTTCATATTCTTGTTTCTTTTGTTTGGTTAATTTTATAGGATATATTACATAGTAATATAAAATTGAAATAAATGATGTTAGAATTATAAATAATGCTAACCAATCTGGCATTTCTGTATGACGTGTTACAAATCCTTCTAAAAAGCCAGCAATAATAAAAAAAGGTATCGTACTTACCATAATTTTTAAACCCGCTTTAAAACTTATTTTAAAAGAGGCTAGTCTGGAATATGTTTTTGGAAACAACAATCCATTCCCTAATACCAAACCAGCACAACCCGCAATTATTATGACTGAAATTTCAATAGTTCCGTGAATCCAAATAGTACGAGATGATTCCCAAAGCAAGCCTTTTTCATAGAAAAAGTATAAAAATGAGCCTAACATAATGCCATTACGCATCATTATAAACAGAGTGCCAACTGAAAAAAGCATTCCAAAAACAAAAGCGGTCATAGCTACTTTAATATTATTTAAGGTAATAATAATAAACATATTGCTTTCGTCCATTTTTTTATAAACAGCCATTGGATCTCCCTTTGAAATATTATCTAATGTGGTATTCACATAATCATCACCCAAAATTAAACGAACAAAATCTCCATCATTTGCAGCTGAATATGCTCCAATAATTACAAAAAATAAAAATGTTACAAATGCAATACCTAATTGTTTATGATATTTCACAAATTCTAAAGGGAACTCTGTTTTAAAAAAAGTTAACAACTTATTTTTACTTTCTTTTTTAGTTTTATAAATTTTTTGATGCGCTTTTGAGGCTATAGAATTTAAATATTGAGCTGTATTGCTTTGAGGGTAAAATGTTTTAGCATAGCTTAAATCATCTGTAATTTCTATATATAAATCTGACAGCTTATCAGGTGAAACTTGCTCTTTTTTATCGAGAACATTTTCAAATAATAACCATTTTTTTTTATTCCTTTTTACAAATGATGCTTCACGCATTTTTTTTACTTTTGTCTTTTCTATAGTTCAATTAACTATATTAAACATTCGGGTGAACGAATGTAAAAAATCAAATTGTATCAGCCAAAAAAGATTAAGAATAAAATGGATAATTTTCACATAGAAACCGCCCAAAATGTAACAATTAAACAAAATGTGGCTCCCCTAAGTACTCGTATTAGTGCTTTCCTTTTAGATATGCTAGTTATAGCTGGGTATTATATTATAATTTTATTAATTATAAATGCGTTAGGTTTTAGTTTAGATGAATCACTTTATGTTTATTATGTATTATTAAGTTTACCTGTTTTCTTTTATAGTTTACTTTTTGAAACTTTAAATAATGGACAAACACCCGGTAAATATCTTACTAAAATTAGAGTTACAAAACTTGATGGTTCAAAACCAACTTTTAGCAGTTATTTAATTCGTTGGATTTTACGTTTAATTGATATAAGTTTAGCATCAGGTTCAGTGGCACTATTAACTATTTTATTAAATGGTAAAGGACAACGTTTAGGAGATTTAGCGGCTGGAACTACTGTTATTTCAGAAAAGAAAAGTATCACTATAAATGATACTTTAATAGTTGATATACCTGAAGAGTATGTACCTACTTTTCCTCAGGTTACAATGTTAAATGATAAAGATGTTCAAACTATAAAAGAACTTTATTTAAAAGCTAAAAGAAGCGGGAATCATAAAACCATTTTGAGACTACACATAAAAATAATAGCACTAACAGGTATAAACACTGATATGCAGCCAATTAACTTTATAGATGTAGTTATTAAAGATTATAATTATTTTACACAACAAACATAATGACGTTATTTCATATTTTAGATATTTTAGGAATAATTGCTTTTGCAATTTCAGGATCTTTAGTTGCCATGAGAAAAAAACTAGATCCTTTTGGTGTTTTTATTATTGCCTTCGCAACAGCAGTAGGTGGTGGTACTCTTAGAGATGTACTTATTGGTGCTCAACCTGTTTTTTGGATGAAAAATACTGAATACATATTCATAATAATGGGATCTTATGTTTTTGCCATTATTTTTAGAAAAAAATTAAAGTATTTAAGTAAGTCACTGTTTTTATTTGATACTATAGGACTTGGATTATATACTATTATGGGGACTGAAATTGGATTAAAAGCTAACTTCCATCCCATAATTATTATTTCAATTGCGTCAATAACAGCCTCTTTTGGTGGTGTAATAAGAGATATCTTATGCTCTTATACACATCT
>SDWL01000273.1 GCA_004195315.1 Lutibacter sp. | reverse complement strand
AGATGTGTATAAGAGACAGATCTTATCCCAAAACTTGTATAAAATCCGTTATCTATAAAATAATTAAAATTATATCTAATATTATCTCCTAAAATTACTTCAGCTGAAACAATATCATTATTAAAAAAAACATGTTTTGCTGTGGTATTTACCAATACACCCGTTTTATACAAATCATCATAATGAACACCTAATTGTAAAAAATTTGAAATACTATGTTCCTTTATTTTTAAATTAAAAATACTTCCATCTTCTTCTTCAATTATTTTGTATTGAATATTTTCAAAATTCCCTGTTGCCGATAAGTTATTTATGCTTTCAATTAATTTTTGATAACTAGTAGTGTCTCTTTTTTTAAGATTAAGTTTCCCAACAATATACGCCCGAGTATAATTTTTATTTCCTTGTATTTCTACCTTCTTAATATGAAGATTTTCAATGTGCCCAGTGCTTTGGATTTTTTTTCTCTTTTTAATTTGGCTATTGCTAATATCTTTCAATTCGTCTAACTTTTTGCGAGTAGCAATATCTCCTTCCTTCATAATCTCATTAACTTTATCAAAGGAAACTACATTAAAATTTTTCATGTTTGGTTTTATCAACAAATCTACAAGTTCATATTTAGATACCAGAGTCTTATACATTTGAAAACCTACAATTTGATTTAAAATTTTCAATGCAGAATCTAGTTGCTCTCGATCTTCTAAACCACTTTGAATATCAACACCAATAATAATATCAGCCCCCATTGCTTTTACTTCTTCAACTGGAAAATTATTTACAATTCCTCCATCAGACAATAATTTACCATCAATTTCAACTGGTGCCAATAATGTTGGGAATGAACCACTGGCTTTTACCGCTTCGGGTAAAAATCCATTTCTTAAAACTTCCTGTTCTCCAGTTTCTAAATTTGTAGCAACACACAAAAATGGGATTGGCAATTTGCTAAAATCATTAATATTATTTACGTGTTGAGTTAATTGAGTTAATAAATTAAGAACATTTTGTCCTTCTGATATAGCAATGGGAATACCAATCTTTTTCTTTTTAATTGGTAAAGTTATAGCATATTTTTCTCCTCTTTCTTTTGTGTAGAAAGGCTTCGATTTTCGTGGTAATTCATCTTTTAAAATTTTCTCAAAATCAATAGATCTAATAATTGAGTCGAGTTGTGAAGCACTATAACCAGAGGCGTATAACGCTCCAACAATTGCACCCATACTTGTTCCTCCAATATAATCTACTCTAACACCCGCCTCTTCTAACACCTTAATAACAGCTACATGCGCAAAACCTTTGGCTCCACCACCACTAAGTACTAAACCTACTTTAAGGTCTTTTTTTTCAATAATTTCTTGTGAAAACACAATATTTACTGAAAATATAAAAGCTATTATTAGAATCTTTTTCATGATTGTTTTTTTTGATAATAATCAACAATTTTTGTTGTTTTACTTTTTCCAACTACTTTTTCAATGGCTTCAAATGAAGCTTCCGAAACTCTTTTTGATGATTTAAAATGTTTCAATAAAGATACAATTGTTTGGTTACCAATCCCTGAAATTTGTTCAAGTTCATTTGTTAAAGAATTTTTACTTCTTTTATTTCTGTGATGCGTAATGCTAAACCTATGTGCTTCATTTCGTAATTGTTGTATAATTTTCAAACTCTCTGAAGTTTTATCTAAATACATTGGTACTGGATCTTCAGGGTAATAAATTTCTTCCAGCCGTTTCGCAATTCCAATAATTGCAATTTTATTTCTTAAACCCAAAACATCTAAACTTTTTAAAGAAGCTGATAATTGTCCTTTTCCACCATCAATTACAATAAGCTGAGGTAATTCCTGCCCTTCTTCAACTAAGCGTTTATAACGTCTGAAAACAACTTCTTCCATAGAAGCATAATCATCTGGCCCATCAACAGTTTTAATATTAAAATGTCTATAATCCTTTTTACTTGGCTTTCCATTTTTAAAAACTACACAGGCCGCAACCGGATTTGTACCTTGTATATTTGAATTATCAAAACACTCAATATGTCTTGGCTCCGCTTTTAGTCTTAAATCTTTCTGCATTTGCAACATAATTCTATTTACATGCCTATCAGGATCAACAATTTTAATTTGTTTAAGGCGATCTTGCCTATAATACTTAGCATTTCTTATGCTTAAATCTACAATTCTCTTTTTATCTCCAAGTTTAGGAATTGTTACTTTTATAGTTTCACCTAAATCTACTTCAAAAGGCACATAAATTTCTTTTGACTGTGAATTAAATCGTTGACGTATTTCAATAATTGCTAGTTCTAACAACTCCTTATCACTTTCATCTAATTTCTTTTTAATTTCAGAAGTATGAGATTGAATAATTGCCCCATTTATTATTTTGAAAAAATTAACGTAACTATATGTTTCATCTGAAACAATTGAAAAAACATCAACATTTGTGATTGATGGATTTACAACTGTTGATTTTGCTTGGTAATTTGCCAGTAATGCAATTTTTTCTTTAATTTTTTGAGCTTCTTCAAACTCCATTTCAGTTGAAAATTGCATCATTAATTCCTCAAATAACACCAACGATTCTTTAAAATTACCTTTAATAATATTTCTAATGGCATTAATATCCTCATTGTAATCTGTTTCAGTCTGTAACCCTTCACAACCACCTTTACAATTTCCAATATGAAAATCTAAACAAACTTTATATTTTTCAATTTCAATGTTTTTTTCACTTAAATCGTAATTACAACTACGCAATAAATACAATTCTTTAATTAAATCTAATAAAGCTTTTGCCGATCTTACAGATGTATATGGGCCAAAATATTCTGAACCATCTTTAAGTACATTTCGCGTTAAAAATATTCGTGGAAATCGTTCTTTTTTAATACAAATCCAAGGATACGTTTTGTCATCCTTTAATAGTACATTGTAACGAGGTTGGTATTTTTTAATCAAGTTATTTTCCAACAATAACGCATCAGTTTCTGTTTCAACAACAATGTGCTTGATATTGGCGATTTTTTTTACCAGTATTTTTGTTTTACCATATTCGTGATTTTTAGTAAAATAAGATGCAACTCTTTTCTTTATATTTTTTGCTTTTCCTACATATAAAATGATCCCATTTTTATCATAATACTGATAAACGCCAGGCTGATTTGGTAAGGTTCTGTCTCTTATACACATCT
>SDWL01000272.1 GCA_004195315.1 Lutibacter sp. | reverse complement strand
AGATGTGTATAAGAGACAGATAAATATGGTTGGTCTTTTATGCAAATCTGGATTTTCATTTTTCCAGTCTTTAATTTCTAAAGTTCTAATATATTCAGATTGTAAAGTAATATCACAAGCTACACATAGTTTTGCAGTTGGAGTTAATGTTCTTTTTAAATCTGCAAGCATTTTATCGTTGCGAAAAGGTGTCTCTATAAATATTTGAGATTGGTTTTTATCTTTAGATAGTCTTTCTAAATTTTTAATTGCTGCTTTTCTTTCAGAGCTTTCAATTGGTAAATATCCATTAAACGCAAAATTTTGACCGTTAAAACCAGAAGCCATCATTGCTAATATAATAGATGAAGGGCCTACTAAAGGAACTACCCTAATACCTTTTTCATGAGCTAATTTAACAATTTCTGCACCTGGATCAGCAACTGCGGGTACACCTGCTTCAGAAAGTAATCCTACTGAAACTCCAGAAGAACAAACATCCAAATATGATTTAACCTCAAGTTGATCCGCATATTTATCTAATTTTAAAATTGTTAAAGATGGTTGTGATTTTCTGGGTGTAATTTGCTTGATAAATTTACGTGCCGTTTTTTCATTTTCAACTATAAAACAATCTAACTCTTCAATTATTTTTTTTATGGATAATGGAAGTACCTCTAATGGTTCAGTATCACCTAAGGTAGTTGGAATTAAATATAATTTTCCTATTTGCTTATCCATTTTCATTTAATTTTTTAGCTATAATTCCACAGGCTTCATCAAGCATTTTATAAACATTTTTAAATCCAAAATCTCCACCATTATAAGGATCAGGCACATCGAGATTTTCACCAGGGAAAATTTCATTCAGAATAAGCTTCACCTTGGATTTATCGCTCTCATTTCTCGCCAACCTTATAATATTATCATAATTTGAATTATCCATAGCATAAATTAAATCAAATTTATCAAAATCTTCAATTACAAATTTTCTTGATGATTGATCTGTAATATCTATGTTATTCTTTTTAGCAATACCAATAGACCGTCTGTCTGGTTTTTCACCTATATGATAACCTGCAGTTCCTGCAGAATCTATTGAAGTTTTAAAACCAAATACTTTAGATTTTAAAATACCTTCTGCCAATGGAGATCGGCATATATTACCGAGGCAAACCATTAAAATTTTGGTCATTGTTATAAGTTAAAAAGTAAGTTTCTTAGTTATATCGTCAACATATTTTCTAAATTGCTTATCCGTTTCTGTTAAATTATCAACAGTTTTACAAGCATGAAGTACAGTTGCGTGATCTCTTTTTCCAATTTGAGAACCAATACTTGCTAAAGAAGCTTTTGTCATTCTTTTTGCAAAATACATGGCTAATTGTCGTGCTTGAACAATATGTCTTTTACGAGTTTTAGATTGCAAAGTTGCGACATCTAATTCAAAATAGTTAGATACAATTTTTTGAATATAATCTATAGAAACTTCACGTTTGGTGTTTTTAACAAATTTATCTACAATTTGTTTTGTTAGAGATAAGGTAAATTCTTTTCTATTAAATGAAGCTTGTGCAATCATAGAAATTAATACGCCTTCAAGTTCTCTAACATTTGATTTTATATGTTTTGCTATATACTCTAAAATTTCTTCTGGCATCTCAACACCATCTCTATACAATTTATTTTGTAAAATTGAAACTCTTGTTTCATAATCAGGCACTTGAAGTTCAGCAGACAATCCCCACTTAAATCTAGAAAGTAGGCGTTGCTCAATATCTTGCATATCAACTGGTGCTTTATCTGAAGTTAAAATAACTTGCTTTCCATTTTGATGTAAATGATTAAAAATATGGAAGAAAACATCTTGAGTACCAGTTTTTCCTGATAAAAATTGAACATCATCTATTAGCAAAACATCAACCATTTGATAAAAATGAATAAAATCATTTCTAGTATTTCCTTTTACAGATTCAATAAATTGTTGAGTGAATTTTTCTGATGAAATATATAAAACTGTTTTATCTGGGTATTTATCTTTAATTTGAACTCCAATAGCATGTGCTAAATGGGTTTTCCCTAAACCAACCCCACCATAAATTAATAGTGGGTTAAAGGAAGTTCCTCCAGGTTTGTTTGCAACGGCCATACCTGCAGAACGAGCCAACCTATTAGAATCACCTTCAATAAAACTATCAAAATTATAATTTGGATTTAACTGTGATTCAATTTTAACTTTTTGAATTCCAGGAATAATAAACGGATTTCTTAATTCACGTTTATCAAAGTCTAAAGGAACATTAACCCCCTGAGGGTTCATTGGATTTCTGTTTAAGCTTGGAATTTTAACAGTATGTGGTTTACTACTACTGTAATTATTTTCCATTCTAACATCATAAATCAATTTAGCGTCTTCACCTAATTGTTTTACTAATGCAACTCTTAATAACTTAATATAATGTTCTTCTAGCCATTCGTAAAAAAATTTACTTGGTACTTGAATTGTTAGTGCTTCACCAGATAATTTTATTGGTTTAATAGGCTCAAACCAAGTTTTATATGCTTGTGGTTTAATATTATCTTCTATAAAAGATAAACATTCCCCCCAAACTGATGATGCAGTAGTTGTCATTATTGGTATCAAAATATTTTTAGTTAAATTAGCCGAATAAAAAGCTAACCCCATTAAGCAATTTTAGGCTTTACAAAAATGTGAATAAATTTCAGTATAAAAAAATTAATTTTAGTTGATTATTAATTTTATTTTACGTATAATAAAAATATTATAAAAATCTAATGATTTCTGACAAAATAGAATTTAGAGTTCGATACGGCGAAACAGATCAAATGAGTTTTGCTTATCACGGAAACTATGCGTTGTACCTAGAAATGGGACGTATTGAATGGCTTCGAAAATTAGGCATCTCCTATAAAAAAATGGAAGAAACTGGCATTATGTTACCTGTAATTAGTCTAAATATAAATTACATAAAGCCCGCTAAATACGACGATCTTTTAACGCTAAAAACAACTTTAGCAAACAAACCTTTAGTAAAAATAAAATTTGAGTTTGAAATTCACAATCAAAACAATGAACTTTTAACTACTGCTAATGTAACTTTAGCTTTTATAAATTCAATAACAAAAAAGCCTACAAGAGCACCTGAATACCTTTTAAAAAAATTGACTGAAGTTATTGATTGCTGTCTCTTATACACATCT
>SDWL01000019.1 GCA_004195315.1 Lutibacter sp. | reverse complement strand
AGATGTGTATAAGAGACAGATACCATAGTGTTTGATAATTCGAAAATTTCCAATAAAAAGATCATTGAACATTTCCAGGAATTTAAAAATGAAGGTGTATCTTTTAAAATACACCCTCGGAATACTAATTTTTTAATAGGAAGTAAAGATTCTTTAAATTCAGGGCAAGTTGAAATGATTGAAAATAATTAATTTTTTTCAATTCTAATTCTTGCATCAACAGCCAAAATTTCTTTTGAATTTCCTAAAAGTGGATTTAAATCTAGCTCTGCTATTTCTGGAGCAATAATTACCAAATATGAAATCTTTGTAATAATATCAGCAAATAAATCTTCATTTATACCTTCTTGATTTCTAACTCCCTGTATGATTTTGTAAGATTTTAAATTTTGAATCATTTCAATAGCTTCATTTTTAGAAACTGGAGCTAAAGAAGTATTCACATCTTTTAAAACTTCTATATAAATTCCACCCAAACCACATAAAACTAAATGTCCAAAATCTCCTTCTTTTTTTGCACCAATAAATAATTCAACTCCTTTTTTCATAGGTTGAATTAATACAGAAGTAGCTCCTTCAATTTGCATTATTTTATCAAAAGATGCTGTTAGCTTTTCTTCAGAAGTTATATTTAAAACAATACCACCAACATCTGATTTATGAATAGGTCCAATAACTTTCATTACAATAGGAAATCCAAGTTTTTGTGCTTCTAACAAGCAGATTTCTTTTGTTAAACAAACAGCTTCATTTACTATTGGAATTTGTGCGGCAATTAAAAGTTTTTTTACTTGTTCAGGATGTAAATAGCCGTTTTTAGCAGTATCAATTATTGTTCTAATAGTTTTTAAATCAGCAGTGTTTTTTGTGCTATTTTCTGCAGTTGTCGTTGAGGATTTAATAGTTTTTGCTAAAGCATTTCCAAATAAAACTTCATCAGGGAAATTGATATTTCCTTTTTCAATAAAATATTCAATTTCACTTTTAACATTTACAACCGAAGGTAAGATTGGGAAAATAGGTTTTTTACATTCACGCATTTTTTTGTGAAGTACATCATAAACATCATATACTTCAAATAAACCAGGACTTCCAAAAATTACAACCATTGCATCAATAGTTGAAAATTTGTGTTCACAATAATCAATAATAGTTTCTAATTGTTCTGCAGTTCCTGTTGCTAAAAAATCTATAGGATTTGAAACGGATGAACCTTCGTATAATTTGGAAAGTAGTTCTTTGTTTTCTTCTCCATTTATTTCGGGAACGTTTAAACCGTTTTTAGATAAAGCATCTGTTAACATTACTGCCGGGCCACCAGCGTGTGTAATAACGGCAATATTTTTTCCAATTAATTGTTTATGCAAAAAAATAGATGCAACTGTAATTAATTCATTTCTTCCATAACAACGAATAATTCCTGCTTTTTTAAACAAAGCATCAACAGCAACATCTGAATTTGCTAAAGCGCCAGTATGTGAACTTGCAGCCCTGCTCCCTTCATCTGAACTTCCTGCTTTTATTGCTGCAATTTTACATCCTTTATTAATTAGTGAAGCTGCATGTTTTAACAACTTTTGAGGATTATCAATACTTTCAATATACAGCAATTTAACTTTTGAACTTGTTTCATTATTGTAGGTTTCATCGAAATGTTCTAATACATCTTCAACACCAATTTGAGCAGAATTACCAACGGAATAAACACTAGAAAATGTAAGCCCGGTTGACATTGCAGCTTCCATAATAAAAACTGCTGTAGCACCTGATCCGGAAATAAAATCGACACCTTTTGAGTTTAATTTTGGAATTGGAGTTGTAAAAACTCCAGCATAATTCTGATTGATTAATCCTATATTATTTGGTCCAAGTAAAGTTCCGCCAACAGCATTTATTTCATCAACTATTAGTTGTTCTAATTTTTCTCCTTCTTCATCTTTTTCACTAAAACCTGCCGAAAAAATAATAAACCCTTTCGTGTTTTTTTGTTGTGCTAATACTTTTATTGTTTCTAATGTAAACTTTGCAGCGATAGCAATAATTGCTACATCTACGGTTGGAACTTCACTTACATTTTGGTAGCATTTAACACCTTGTACTTCTGTTTCTTTTAGGTTAACAGCATATAATTTTCCATTGAAATTATGATCTATTAAATTTTTAAGAACACGGCCACCAGGAGTTTGAAAATTATTTGAAGCTCCAACAACTACAATGCTTTTAGGATTAATTAATTTTTCGTGTATCATTTATAAAACTATTTTCTTTGAAAATATTTTTTTTGCAATTTCTTTACCAGTACTGAAAGCTTCAATGTTTTTTGCTACAATTTTTTCTCCTTTTCGTTCAAAGAGTGTTTTAATTGCTTGTTGTAAACTTTCATCACTCAAAGGTAGCTGATGTGAAGCAGCGCCTAATAGTACTATATTGGTGGCTCTAGAATTTCCTAAATCTTTGGCTATTTTTTGTGCATCAATTAATATACTATTTGGATACGATTTGATTTCTGTGTAAAGTTCTTCTAATTCAGGATAAATTGCAATATTTAAAAAAGGATTTGAATCGGTAACTAGCAATCCGTCTTTTTTTAAGAAAGGTAAATAACGAAGTAATTCCATTGGTTCAACAGAGATAATCATATCTGCTTTTCCTACTGGAATTAAATCTGAATATACTTCTTTATCAGAAATACGAACGTGAGATTGTACTGCGCCACCACGTTGACTCATACCGTGAACTTCAGATTGTTTAATGTTGAGGTTAGAAGCTAATGCAGCTGTATCTATAACTGCTGCTATTGTTAAAATTCCTTGTCCGCCAACTCCGGCTAATATTATATTTATTTTCATGCTAACAGTATAAAATTAATTTAATGCAATTTCAAGTAAATGTTTAATATTGTCCTTTTTTTCTTTTGATAATTGAACACAAGGACGTTGTGAAATAATTACAGAAACCCCTTTGTAATTTATTTCATTTCTGATTAAATCAATATTTTCATCTAAATTTTTATGAAGAGGTGTCAGTACTTTTAAATGTTCTGGATCAACTCCAATTCCTTTGCAAATATTCACCAATCTACCAGAAGCCGAAGAATCTTGAGCGCCAGTCATTGCAATTGCAGAATTATCAGAAATAATCACAGTCATTTTTGTATTTGCTACAACAGCTTCTAATAAGCCAGTCATACCTGAATGTGTAAAAGTTGAATCACCAATAATTGCAATTGCCGGGTGAATGCCAGCATCAGCAGCTCCTTTTGCCATTGTAATAGAAGCGCCCATATCAATAAGTGTATTAATAGTATTAAATGGAGGTAAGGCGCCTAATGCATAACAGCCAATATCCCCAAAAACTTTTTGAGTATCAGCTTCTTTTCCAAGATCATTTATAGCATTAAACAAATCTCTATGTCCACAACCAACACATAATTCAGGAGGTCTTCCTGCAACTATTTTTGGTATTTCTATTGATTCGGTTACTTTAAAACCTAACGCTTTTCCAATATTATCAGGGTTTAACTCACCTACACGAGGAACATCACCTGTTAAACGACCAATTACTTTTTTGTTTTCATTTAAAAAATCGGAAATCATTTCTTCAATAAACGGATAGCCATCTTCTAAAACCAATATTTTTTCACAAGTATCAAATAAATATTTAATTGCCTTTTTAGGTAATGGATATTGTGAGATTTTTAATACTGAATAAGGACATTTACCATCTTCAAAATTTTCCATTAAATAATTATGCGCAATTCCAGAAGTTATAATACCGAATGAATTATCAGTTCCTTTAGTTAATTCATTATAATAACTATTTTCAGAATGCTCTTGCATATCAGGTTGAATATCAATTAAATGATTGTACAAGCCTCTTGCATGCATTGGTATTAATTGAAATTGTCTTGCGTTTTTTGGGAGTTTAACTTCATTTTGAGCAACTCTATCTCCAGTTGTAACGCCAGCTCTTGAGTGCGACAAACGAGTTACCATTCTTATTAAAACTGGTAATCCAAATTTTTCAGACAGATCAAAAGCATATTTTGTAATATCATATGAATCTTGCTGATTTGATGGCTCCAACATTGGAATCATTGCAAATTTTCCATAATAACGAGAATCTTGTTCATTTTGGGATGAGTGCATTGATGGATCATCAGCAACCACAACTACTAATCCGCCATTGATACCTGAAACAGACATGTTCATAAAAATATCGGCAGCTACGTTTAAACCTACGTGTTTCATAACTGTTAAAGAGCGTTTTCCAGCATATGACATCCCCAAAGCAGCTTCCATAGCTGTTTTTTCGTTCACAGACCAATTTGAATGGATATTTAGTTCTTGTGCTATTTTTGATTTTTGAATATATTCGGTAATTTCTGTTGAAGGAGTTCCAGGATATGCGTAAACACCTGATATTCCAGCATCTATTGCGCCTTGTGCTAAAGCTTCATTACCTAATAGAAGTTTTTTCATAAAATTCTAATTTATTAGTTATTTTAATAATGCTGTAAAATTAAGAAAACGTTTTCGTAATTGGTATGACCGAAATCATACTTTGCCATCTAATTAGTTGATAAACAGAATGTTAAATATTTAATAAAAGATATGAAGTATTGAATATTTGAATAGTGAAATGACTATTTATTTGATAGATTTATAGTAAAAGAATAAAGAGTTTAGTTATTCTGTATTTTTAAAATGGATTTAATTTTTATTTTTAGTCCAATTATTTATCCAGTTTGACACTGTATTAGCCCAATCATCATTATCATTTAAACAAGGAATTGTATTGAATTCTTTTCCTCCATTTTCAATAAAAGAATGCTTAGCTTCCATACCAATTTCTTCCAACGTTTCTAAGCAATCTGAAACAAAAGCAGGAGTAACAACAGCTAGGTTATTTAAACCATCTTTAGCCAAATTATCAATAGTTTGATCTGTATATGGTTGTAACCAAGGATCGCGTCCTAATCTAGATTGAAATGAAGTGCTATAAAATCCTTCTTTTAAATTTAATTGTTTAGCAACTAATTTGGTGGTTTCATAACATTGATGTCTGTAACAAAATTCGTGTGCTGCTGATGGTGTATTGCAACAACTTCCATCTATTTTACAATGCAATTTTGTGATATCAGACTTTTTAATGTGTCTTTCTGGGACTCCGTGATAAGAAAAAAGTAAATGTTCTGGTTTTAAAATATCAAGTTCTTTTTGAATACTACTACTTAAAACTTTAACGTAATCTTCTTTATTATAAAATGCAGGAACATCAGTTAGTTTGATGTGTGGAAATTGTTTTTTAATAATTTTTTCAGCTAAAACAACAATAGTTTCAGTAGTGGCCATTGCAAATTGTGGGTATAAAGGAATTAAGAAAATTTCGGTAACACCTTGATTCGCTAATTTTTCAATACCACTTTTTATGGATGGATTTCCATAACGCATGGCAAGTTCAACAGGGATTTCTGAATTTTCTTGCACTTTTTTATGAAGTCTTTCAGATAATACAATTAATGGTGAACCTTCATCCCACCATATTTTTTTATATGCTTCAGCAGATTTTTTTGGTCGTGTATTTAGGATAATTCCTTTTACTAATAAAAAACGTGGAATATAAGCCATGTCAATTACACGTTCATCCATCAAAAATTCGCCTAAATAATTTTTTACATCTTTAGTTGAAGTACTATTTGGTGATCCTAAATTTACGAGTAAAGCACCTTTCATAGTTTATGATTTTGTAAATTGTTTTGGGGTGGTTTTATATTTTCTTTTAAAAGCAGCTATAAAATGGCTGGAAGCACTATAGCCTAATTGTAGCGCTATTTCATTAACGTTTAATTGCTGTTCTAGTAAAAGTTTTTTTGCCAATTCCATTTTGTAATTTAATAAAAAATTAAAAACCGGCACACCATAAATTTCTTTAAATTCTGTTTTTAACTTTTTAATGTTAAGTCCAACTTCTTTTGCTATTTCAGGTAGTGAAGGAGGGTTATTCATATCTTTTAAAATAAGCTGCTTGGCATGTTTAATTTTACTCATAGTTTCTTCAGTTGCAATATATGGGCAAGATTCATCATTGTTTTTTGAAGGATTGCTAAAGTAATAACTTAACAGTTCATATATTTTACCTTTTATAAAAATAGGTCTAAGAGTTTCGTTCTTTTGTGAAGTTGTTAATTGACTTAAAATTAATTTTATGTTAGCATTAATTTCTTTGGGTTCTATAATAGGGTTTTCTCCTTTTAAGCTATTATAATTAAATATTACTGTTCCATCAATTGAAAATAGTGAGTGAAAATATTCTAAAGAGATTAGAATAACTATTAATTCAGTTTCTGCAGGTAAATTTAAAAGAACATCTATTTGTTCGTCTTTAAAATAAACCATGCTAGAATTATTAGACGTTAAATTTATGGCGCAATGTTCAAAATTAAAAGCCACTTTGCATTGATGGTTGGAACAAAAATATAACTGAATGCAATTGTCGTTTATATGATACTTAAGTAATTCAGAATTAGTAGCTAAGTTGTTGAAATGAAATACTTTAAAAGTGTTGTTTTCAGAAAAAAGTAAATGAGTACTTTTGTCGATGTTTTTATAAAGATCTAATGAGTTTTTCATTTGGTATTTTAAATGTAAAAATATTAATATAGGTACAAAAGTAATAATAATATTTTAAAATTAAACATTTTCGATTAAAATATGACATTTGTCATATTTTAAAAAAACCCTATTTCACTGACATTTATCAGTGTTTTTTAAATTTTCTTGGTTTAAGCCTAGATTGAGTAACAATTGTAACTTATGGCGACAATAAAAGTACTTATGTCGACATATTGTAAGAATATATAATAGTACTTTTGTCGATACTTAATGGTAATACCATTTTTATTATGAGTCAAGAAAACATGCCTACAAAATTATATAATGTAGGGTTAAGTTATAAAAAAGCAGATGTAAAAGTTCGTGGTGCTTTCAGTGTTACAAAAGATAATCAAAAACTATTGTTAGTTGAAGCTAAAGAGAAAGGTATCGATGGTATCTTTATTTTATCAACATGTAATAGAACTGAGATTACTGGTTTTGCAAAGCATCCATTTGAGCTAATTAGTTTATTAATAAAATATTCAAACGGAAATGTTGAAGATTTTATAGAAGTTTCTAATGTGTATAAAAATAAAGATGCTGTAAAGCACTTGTTTAATATTGGGACTGGACTGGATAGCCAAATTTTGGGTGACTATGAAATAGTAGGTCAGTTAAAAGAATCTTTTAGGTTGGCAAAAAAAATGGGAACTACCAATGCCTATTTAGAGCGTATGATGAATTTGGTGTTGCAAGCAAGTAAAGAAGTTAAAAACAACACAAAACTTAGTTCAGGTACAACTTCAGTAGCCTATGCAGCAATTCAATATATAGTTGAAAATGTCGAGAATCATTGTAATAAGAAAATTCTTATCTATGGTTTGGGGGAAATTGGTAAAAATACATGTAAAAATGTATTGAATTACACTTCCAATAAACAGATTACCCTTATAAATAGAACTCATGAAACAGCATTAGGATTTGTTAAGGAGCATCCTGAAGTTAAAGCTGGTAGTTTTGAAGATTTATCAACTGAAATACATAATACAGATATCTTAATTGTTGCAACTGGTGCTAGTGTTCCTACGGTAACAAAAGAGCATTTGAAAGAAAATCAGAAATTGCAAATTTTAGATTTATCAATGCCGGAAAATGTAGACGTATCAGTAAAAGAAATTTCTGGAGTAACCTTAATAAATGTTGATGAACTTTCAAAAATTACGGATAAAACTATTGAAATACGGAAAAACGAAATCCCTGCTGCTGAAAAAATAATTGAAAAATATAAAGAAGAATTTAATGAGTGGATTTCACTCCGTAAATTTGTGCCTGCTGTAAATGCTTTAAAGGAATCGCTTATTGCAATACAGCATGATGAAATTGATTTTCATTCTAAAAAAATAAAAGATTTTAATATTGAACACGCAGAATTTGTAACTTCGCGAATGATTCAAAAGATTACAACGCAATTTGTGAAACATTTAAAAGATGAAGAAACTGCTGTTGACCAAAGTATAAGTGTGATTAGCAAAATGTTTAATATTAAAGATTTAAGTTTAAATGAGAACAATTAAAATAGGAACAAGATCTAGTAAATTAGCCCTTTGGCAGGCAAACACTGTAGCATCACAATTAGAACACTTAGGACATAAAACAGAAATAGTAAAAATAGATTCATTAGGAGATGTAGTTTTAGACAAACCTTTATATGAATTAGGTATTACAGGTGTTTTTACTAAAAATTTAGATATCGCCTTAATAAACGGTGTAGTAGATATTGCTGTTCATTCTTTTAAAGATGTTCCTACAAAATTACCTGAAGGAGTTGTGCAAGCAGCAATTTTAAAAAGAGGTGATTTTAATGATATTTTAGTTATAAAAGAAGATGAAAATTTTTTCGCAAATGATTCAGTTGTTATTGCAACTGGTAGTTTACGTAGAAAAGCTCAGTGGCTTTACCGTTATCCACAACATACAATTACAGGATTAAGAGGAAATGTAATTACGCGTTTACAAAAGTTAGAAGATAATGATTGGGATGGCGCTATTTTTGCAGCAGCCGGTTTAAAAAGGTTAAAGTTATTACCAGAAAAGGAAAAACATATTAAATTAGATTGGATGATTCCTGCACCAGCACAAGGTGCTGTGATGGTTGCAGCTTTAGAAAAAGATGAAGAATTACTAGAAATATGCAATGAATTAAACGATAAAGATACCGCATTGTGTGTTGGAATTGAACGTAGATTTTTACAAGTTTTAGAAGGTGGTTGTACAGCTCCAATAGGTGCTTTAGCTATGTTATGGGATAATGAAATAAAATTTAAAGGAGTTTTATTTAGCCCAGATGGTAAAAATAAAATTGAATTTTATAAAGAAGTTCCTGCAGATAATGCAACAGATTTAGGTGAATTTGCTGCCAACTATATTTTAGATAGAGGTGGAAAAAAATTAATGCGTGAAGTAATAACTTTAGAAAAGGAGAAAAATATTTATTCTACAAAAAATCTTTCACTTGATCAAAAAAGTAGTGTTTCTACTAAAATAGGGGTTTCTATGAGTGATTTTATCACTACTAGAAACAATAGATTGAAGCCAAATGTTGTTAAAAACACAATTCAGAATGTAATAATTACCAGTCAAAATGCTGTTGAATCTTTGTTAGATAACTTTTTGCCAATGGAATTAAATTTCACTAACATTTATTGTGTTGGTAAAAGAACCAAACGATTGATAGAACGAAAAATAGGAAAAGTTGCACACGATGAAAATTCATCAGAAAATTTAGCTAACTTTTTGGTAAATAACATAAATGAAAAAGAAGTAACTTACTTCTGTGGAAATAAAAGAAGAGATGAATTAGCAACTATTTTGACGAATAATGAAATAATTGTAAATGAAGTTGAGTGTTATCAAACACAACTTACACCAAGAAAAATTGATGGAAAGTATGATGGGATACTTTTTTATAGTCCAACAGGAATTGAAAGTTATTTAAAAGATAATAAAATATCTGATAACACAGCATTTTGTATTGGTGAAACTACAGCAACAGAGGCAAGAAAATATTTCAAAAATGTGATTGTTGCAGCAGTTCCAACTGTTGAAAGTGTGATGGAATCAGTTAACCAATATTTTCAAGAATAATAAAATTGAATAGTTATGAATAGAACAAGACGTTTACGTAAAACAGAAAATATTCGACGTTTAGTTAGAGAAAACAAATTAACAATAGACGATTTAATTTACCCTTTATTTATTGAAGAAGGTGAAAATATTGAAACAGAAATTGTTTCAATGCCAGGAATTAAAAGATGGTCTTTAGATAGAATTTCAAAAGAATTAGATGAAGTAGTTGCATTAGATATTCCTGCAGTTTTGCTTTTTGGAATACCTTCAAATAAAGATGAGATTGGCTCTGAAACTTGGAATGATAACGGAATTATGCAGAAAGCAGTTCGTTTTATTAAGAAAAACTATCCAAGTTTGTATGTAATTACTGATGTTTGTTTTTGTGAATATACAAGTCACGGACATTGTGGAGTTATTCATGATAATGATGTTGATAATGATGCTACTTTACCAAATATTGCTAAGCAAGTAATTTCTCATGCAAAAGCAGGTGTAGATATGGTAGCACCTTCAGGAATGATGGATGGAATGATTGAAACGATTAGAGAAGCATTAGATAATACAGGGTTTTCAAACCTTCCAATTATGTCATATGCAGTAAAATATTCTTCAGCATTTTATGGGCCATTTAGAGATGCAGCAGATTCAACTCCAACTTTTGGAGATAGAAGAACTTATCAAATGGATCCTGCTAATAGAGATGAAGGTATGCGTGAAGCAACTTTTGATGATCAAGAAGGAGCTGATATTTTAATGGTTAAACCTGCACTGTCATATTTAGATATTATTAGAGATTTAAAAAATAATTTTGACAGACCAATTGCCTGTTATAATGTAAGTGGTGAATATGCCATGATTAAAGCTGCTGCTGAAAAAGGTTGGATTGATGGTGAACGTGTGATGATGGAAAGTTTAGTCTCAATGAAAAGAGCAGGAGCAGATATTATTATTACATATTTTGCTAAAGAAGTAGCTAAAGTTTTAAATAGAAAATAAAATATTTATGAGGGTGTAATTCCTGATAAGACAGGAATCCAAAAATATCAAAATAAATTACAAAATGAAATTAGAAAAATCTATAGAATTATATACAAAAGGAAAAAAGCATTTAGTGGGTGCTGTAAATTCACCAGTAAGAGCTTTTAAATCAGTAGGAGGTGTTCCTTTATTTATTGAAAAAGCAAAAGGAAGCAAAATTACGGATGTTGATGGCAATGAATACGTTGATATGGTATTGTCTTATGGTCCAATGATTTTAGGACATAGAAATAGTGTTGTTGAAAAAACCATTAAAAAATATTTAAAAAATGGTTATTCATTTGGTGCATCAACAAAAGGTGAAATTATTCTTGCAGAATTAGTGTGTGATGCTTTTCCAGGAATGGACAAAGTTCGTTTTGTAAACTCAGGAACCGAAGCTGTTTTTAGCGCTATTCGTTTAGCAAGAGCATTTACAGGAAAAAATAAAATTATAAAATTTGCTGGTTGCTATCATGGGCATTCAGATGCTTTATTAGTTGCTGCAGGATCGGGTTTAGCAACGTTAAGTATACCAGGTAGTGCAGGTGTGCCAGATGACGCTGTTAAAAATACATTAATTGCTGAATACAATAATATTGATAGTATAGAAAAGCATTTAGCTGAAAATAATGATATTGCTGCCATAATTTTTGAACCTATTGCTGGTAATATGGGAGTTGTATTGCCAACTAAAGAATTTATTGAAGAACTTAAAGATTTAGCGAAAGCAAGTGGTGTTTTATTAATTGCAGATGAAGTAATGACAGGTTTCCGCTCAAAATTTGGAGGAGCTCTTGAGTTGTTGGGTATTGAAGCCGATATTACATGTTTAGGGAAAGTAATTGGAGGAGGTTTTCCTGTTGGAGCTTATGGAGCAAGAAATGAAATTATGGAAATGGTAGCGCCACTTGGACCAATGTATCAGGCAGGAACATTGTCTGGTAATCCAATAGCTATGGCAAGTGGAATTGCAACACTGAAAGAATTAAAAAGACAAGATCCATATAAAGATTTTGAAAAAACAGCAATTTTTTTAGAGAGAGCTCTATTAGATGCTGCTAAAGAAAATGGAATTGATTTACAAGTAAATAGATTTGGCTCTATGATTAATCCATTTTTTACAAAAGAAAAAGTAGTTGATTTTGAATCAGCTCAGACTAGTGATACAGATAAATTTAAAACGTTCTTTTGGAAAATGACTGAAAACGGTGTGTTTTTACCACCTTCTCAGTTTGAATCTTGGTTTTTAGCAACTGCTATGAGTAAAAGAGATATATATAAAGTAAGGTCAGCAATTAACATAGCAATGAAAGCGGTTGCTAATAAAACAAAGAAATAAAAATGTCAAACATAAAAAATGATTTATTTTTAAGAGCCTTAAAAGGCGAAACTGTTGAACGTCCACCAGTTTGGATGATGCGTCAAGCTGGAAGATATTTACCAGAATTTATTGCGATAAGAGATAATTACGATTTTTTTACACGTTGTAGAACTCCTGAATTAGCATCTGAAATAACGGTGCAACCAATTCGTAGATACGGAATGGATGCTGCTATTTTATTTTCTGATATTTTAGTAATTCCACAGGCAATGAATATTGAAGTTGAAATGAAGGAAGGAGTAGGGCCGTGGTTACCTAATCCAATTAGATCTCAAAAAGATGTAGATACAGTTGTTGTACCTGACGTTACGGTTGAATTAAAGTACGTGATGGATGCTATTAAAATGACTAAACAAATGCTTAATGATGAAATTCCGCTAATTGGTTTTGCAGGTTCACCTTGGACAATTTTATGTTATTGCGTACAAGGTCAAGGTTCTAAAAATTTCGATATAGCTAAAGAATTTTGTTTTACACAACCAATTGCAGCACATACGTTATTGCAAAAAATTACAGACACTACAATAGCTTATTTAAAAGAAAAAGTAAAAGCAGGTGTTAATGCTGTTCAGGTTTTTGATTCTTGGGGAGGAATGTTATCTCCAGTTGATTACCAAGAATTTTCTTGGAAATATATCAATCAAATTATTGAAGCATTAAAAGATGATGCTCCTGTAATTGCCTTTGGAAAAGGATGTTGGTTTGCATTAGAAGAAATGACTAATTCAAATGCTTCAGCTTTGGGTGTAGATTGGACCGTTGCTCCTAAAGTTGCTCGTAAATTAACAGGAAATAAAATAACATTACAAGGTAATTTTGATCCAGTACGTTTATTGTCTCCGCCTAAAGTGATTAAACAAATGGTAACAGAAATGATTAACGATTTTGGAAAAGATAAATATATTGTTAATCTTGGTCACGGTATTTTACCTCATGTGCCTTTAGATAATGCAAAAGCATTTATTGATGCTGTAAAGGAATATAAAGCTTAAATAAAGCTTATTACCTATAGCTTAAAACCTAAAACTAAATGAAGAATCTAATTCAAAAATATAATATTCCTGGACCAAGATACACAAGTTATCCAACGGTACCTTTTTGGGATAAAGAAGGAATTGCTTTAGAAGATTGGAAAAAAACAGTTAAAAAATCTTTCGATGAAAGTAATGATATAGAAGGAATTAGCCTTTATATTCATCTTCCTTTTTGTGAAAGTTTGTGTACATTTTGTGCTTGCCATAAAAAAATCACGAAACGTCATGAAGTTGAGCAGCCATATATAGAAACTGTTTTAAAAGAATGGGATTTGTATTGTGATTTATTGGTAGATAGACCAAAAATCAGAGAAATTCATTTAGGTGGTGGAACTCCAACGTTTTTTTCTCCTGAAAATTTAAAAAAACTTATTGATGGAATTCTTAAAAGAGCTGATAAGTTTGAAACCTTTGATTTTAGCTTTGAAAGTCATCCTAACTTAACTTCAGAAGAGCAATTACAAACTTTATATGATTTAGGTTCTAGAAGAAATAGTTTTGGAATTCAAGATTATGACCCTAAAGTTCAAAAAGCAATTCATAGAGTTCAAAGTTTTGAACAAGTTAAAAAGGTTCACGATTTATCAAGAAAAATAGGATACGAATCTATTAGCCACGATTTAATATTCGGATTACCTTTTCAAACAGAAGAGAGCATCAGAAATACTATTAAAAATACAATTGCACTAAAGCCTGATAGAATCGCTTACTATAGTTACGCTCATGTACCTTGGATTAAAGGTGTTGGTCAGCGTGGTTTTGAGGATAGCGATTTACCAAAAGACGAAGAAAAACGTTATTTATACGAGCTAGGAAAACAATTGTTTTTTGATAATGGTTATGTAGAAGTTGGTATGGATCATTTTGCTTTGCCAAGTGATTCACTTCATAAAGCAATGGAAGCTAAAAAATTGCATCGTAATTTTATGGGTTATACTGCGGGTAAAACTGAGCTTATGATTGGGTTGGGAATGTCTTCAATTAGTGATTCTTGGTATGCATTTGCTCAAAATGAAAAAGATATAGATGATTATACTGAAAAAGTAAATCAAGGAATTATTCCAATTTTCAGAGGTCATTTATTAACTGAAAAAGATTTGATTATTAGAAAACACATTTTAAATTTAATGTGTAACCTTGAAACAGAATGGAAAATAGGTTTGGACACTAAAGTGAAAGCTGAAATTGTTGAGCGCTTAAAGTCAATTATTGATGATGATTTAATAGTAATATCAGACGATAAGATTACAGTTAAGGAAGACGGTAGAATGTTTGTAAGAAATATTTGCTGTCTCTTATACACATCT
>SDWL01000271.1 GCA_004195315.1 Lutibacter sp. | reverse complement strand
CTTTATTACAGTTCAGCATATTAACAAAAAAATAAATTATGGATAAAAAAAACTCCAAAATTGACTCCAGAAGGAACTTTTTAAAAAATATTTCTGCAGGTAGTTTTATAGCTGCTTCAGGTTTAGGTCTGTATTCTTGCAAGCAAACTTCTTCAAATGAAAAAACTACTTTATTAACTAAAGAAGGAAAATTAGTACAAGTTTCAAATTCTGAAATTGAAGAAATGGAACATCATGGTGTATCACCTAAAGCTGCTCGTGAAGGTATCCCTGGACAAAAATTTGTTATGGTGGTTGATTTAGCAAAATGTAAGAATGCTAAAAAATGTGTTAATGTTTGTGATAAACATCATAACTTAACTCCAGACAGACCTTATATAAAGGTGTTAGAGATGAGGGATAATGAAAAATCAGCTCCTTATTGGATGCCTAAAAAATGTTTCCATTGTGACAACCCTCCATGTGTAAAAGTTTGTCCTGTAGGAGCTACATATAAGCGTACTGATGGAATAGTTCTTATAGATAATGACCGTTGTATTGGCTGTAGATTTTGTATGGCTGCTTGCCCTTATTCTGCAAGAGTTTTTAATTGGGGAACGCCTCCAAATGAAAACAAAGATGACCACTATTCACCTGAAACTAGCCTTCCAAGTAAAATAGGAACTGTAGGTAAATGTGATTTTTGCCCTGATATGCTTCGAAAAGGGAAATTACCGCACTGTATTCCAGCTTGTCCTAATGGTGTAATTTATTTTGGAAATGAATTAGATGATACTGTAACAAATGGTGAAGAAACAGTAAGATTATCTACAATTTTAAAAGAAAAAGCTGGCTATCGTTATATGGAAGAGTTAGGAACTAAACCACGTGTTTATTATCTCCCTCCTGTTGACAGATTATTTCCTTTTGAAAGAGAAACTCAAGAAAATAGCGAATCATGAAAAATAAAAACACCAAACAACAAGAGTTTAAAACAACAAGAGAAAAAGTTCTCTTTGGTCATTTAATTTCTACATCACTGAAATATAAATTATGGATTGCTTTATTGTTACTAATTAATTTGGTTGGAATGTACGCTTATTACCGGCAGGTAAGATTTGGACTTATTGTTACAGCAATGAGAGATTATACTTCTTGGGGAATTTATATTTCTAATTTTGTTTTTTTTGTTGCAATTAGCTTAGTTGGTTCACTATTTAGTTCCATATTAAAGCTTAACAAAAATGATTGGTCTAAACCACTTATTAGAGTTTCTGAAATTATAGCTGTTGCTGCAATTATTTGTGCTGCAGTTATTATTATAATTGATATGGGACGACCAGATCGTTTTTTTTATGTAATTACGTATTTAAGGATTCAATCACCTATTATTTGGGATGTAATTATTATTTCAACATATTTAGTTATTAGTGTTATATTACTATATATTTCAATACTTCCGGATATTGCTCTGTGTAGAGATCAATTAACTGATATCCCAAATTGGAAAAAAAGATTGTACAGAATTACTGCCATTAATTGGAATAATCACCCTAAACAAGTTGAAAAACTACAAAAAGTAAGTAAAATATTAGGAATTGCTGTTTTACCTGTTGCCTTTGCAATACATACTGTAACCTCATGGTTATTTGCAACAACATGGCGACCTGGTTGGGATAGCACTAATTTAGGCCCATATTTTGTTTCTGGAGCTTTTATGGCAGGTGCAGCCGTCATTATTTTTGCTATGTATATTATTAGAAAGGAACTAAAATTGAAAGAGTACATAACAGAAATGCATTTTGATAAAATGGGTAGACTTCTAGTACTTTTATCACTTGTATATCTTTATTTTAATATAAATGAATATCTAGGACCTGCTTTTAAAATGGTTGGGGTTGAAGGCGAACATATTACTGAATTATTTGTTGGAAGTTATGCTCCAATGTATTGGTTTGTGCAGTTAGGTGGACTTATTTTTCCAATTATTTTATTAATGTTTAAACCTATGCGAAAGCCATTACCATTATTTATAATTTCATTATTTGTGGTTTTAGGAGCTTGGTTCAAACGTTTCTTAATTGTAATTCCATCTCTTCAACATCCATATTTACCAATTCAAAATGTTGATGAATCTTATTTGCACTATAACCCAACTTGGGAAGAATGGGCTATAACAATGGCTTCATTTGCAAGTTTATTACTTATAATTACCGTGCTTATTAAGTTGTTTCCTGTAATACCTCTTCAAAAAGATGTGCCTACTATTGAAACTGTTGTTGAACCAAATATTTTGAAAAATGAAGATTAAAAAACGCATCTATAGTCAAGTTTTGAAAATCGTTTTCCTTACAGGTCTACTATTTTTTAATAACTCAATAATATATGGTCAGGAAGAAATGGAAGATGCAATTGTATCCCTTTCCTTTTCTGATGAAACAGAAACCAAAACAATTACAGCTACAGTAACAGATCAGTCCGGTATACCAATTGAAGAGGTTGAGCTTAATTTTTATGTTCAAAGAACATTTAGTTTATTACCTCTTGGAGATGGATTTAATGAAACAGATGAAAATGGAGAACTAGAAATTGAATTTCCAAATGATTTACCAGGTGATGCTGAAGGCAATGTAACTATAATTGTTAAAATTATTGAACACGACTTATATAATGACTTAACCATTGAAACAATAAAAAAATGGGGAATCCCAACAATTATAAGTGATACTAAAGGTGAACGTTCATTGTGGGCAGCTGCAGCAAACGCTCCAATTACTTTAATTATTACTGTCAGCGGTATGATTCTTGTAATATGGTTTATAATACTTTATATTATTTTTAATTTTTATAAAATAAGCAAAATAAAACCTTTAAAACTTTAACTAAATATTCATTTAAATTCCTTAATTATGAAAAAACAATTGTTAATAATCAGTGTAATATTCTTTGGTAGTTTTACTTTACTCTCTTTAACTTCAAATAAGGTTTTACAAGATCTTTGGGAAGCGCCAGCTAAATATCAAAAAATGAAAAACCCATTTTTAAACAAAACTGACGACGAAAATATTGGTAAATTATTGTTTTCAAAACATTGCAAATCATGT
Organism: Lutibacter sp.; assembly: GCA_004195315.1. Taxonomy (GTDB): domain Bacteria; phylum Bacteroidota; class Bacteroidia; order Flavobacteriales; family Flavobacteriaceae; genus Lutibacter. Next base: position 189 of record SDWL01000271.1, on the reverse strand, counting down.
CATGGAAAAAAAGGTTTAGGAGATGGAAAAAAAGCGGCAAGTATAGACACAAAAATGATTGACTTCACTAGTGCAGCCTTTAAAAAACAAACTGATGGTTCTTTATATTACAAAACATTTATAGGTAGAAATGATATGCCAAGTTTTATGAAGAAAATAAAAGATGAAGACTGTCTCTTATACACATCT
>SDWL01000270.1 GCA_004195315.1 Lutibacter sp. | reverse complement strand
AGATGTGTATAAGAGACAGCTATTATTGGGTGGACCACTTTCGCTATTGCTTTACTAACATACACACTAACACTTGAACCTACAGTGAGTTACTGGGATTGTGGTGAGTATATCGCAACTTCAATTAAGCTACAGGTTGGTCATCCACCAGGAGCACCTTTGTTTCAAATGTTGGGCGCATTTTTCGCCATGTTTACAAATGAAGTTACCGAAATTGCTAAAATGGTAAACTTCATGTCAGCTTTAGCAAGTGCTTTTACAATCTTATTTATGTTTTGGACTATAACAGCCTTAGCAAAAAGATTAATTAAGAATTCATCTGGATTAAAAAAAAGTAGCTCAATAGCCATTTTAGGAAGTGGAGTTGTTGGCGCTTTAACTTATACATTTTCTGATAGCTTTTGGTATAGTGCAGTTGAAGGAGAAGTTTACGCAATGTCTTCATTTTTAATGGCTCTTTTGTTTTGGTTGGGATTACGTTGGGAAACTGAAATGAACAAACCTCAAGGAAATAAATGGCTTTTACTAATTAGTTTTGTAGTTGGTTTATCGTTTGGTGTTCATATTTTATCATTATTAGTAATACCTTCTATTGCATTTCTTTACATCTACAAAAGATACCCTAATTTAAATGCAAAACAGTTTATTATAGCTAATATAGTTTCTGTATTGGTATTGGTTTTTGTTTTCAAAATGCTTTTTCCATACACATTAAGATATTTTAGTGCTTTAGAATTATTTTTTGTGAATAACATTGGAATGCCTTTTAATTCAGGAAGTATAATAGCAGCATTATTAATTATTGTATTGTTTTACTTCGGAATAAAATATACTCATAAAAAACAACTAGTTGGAGCTAATACACTTGTTCTTTCTATATTGTTTATTATGATAGGTTTCTCATCTTGGTTAATGCTTCCTATTAGAGCAAATGCTAACACAACTATTAATGAAAATAACCCTTCAAGTGCACGTGAATTATTAGCATATTATGATCGAGAACAATATGGTGATGCCAATGTTTTTTACGACACTTATTATTCGCTAATTTATAACAGAAATACTGATAGTAGCAATCCTACAAGAGATGACAAACCTAAATACGAAAAAGACTTTAAAACTAACAAATATGTAATTGTAAACCATTACAAAGATGCTTTACCAAACTGGAATAGCAAACACAAAGGCTTTATCCCAAGAATGGTAAGTACAGATGCTGGTGTAATTAGAAACTACAAATCCATAGCAGGAATACCTCAAAGCAGCAAACGAAGACCCACTTTTATTGAAAATATCAAATTTATGGTCGATTTTCAATTTGGTTATATGTATGGCAGATATTTTATGTGGAATTTTGTTGGAAGACAAAATGACGAGCAAGGCAATTTAGATTTACAAAACGGAAATTGGTTAAGTGGTATTAAATTTATTGACGAATTACACTTAGGAACACAATCAAATTTACCTTCTGATGTGAAAAATAATAAAGGTAGAAACACCTACTACTTTTTACCTTTAATATTAGGAATAATTGGACTTGTTTTTCAATTTAAGAAAAACAAAAACGATTTTTATACGTTATTCTTATTCTTTGCTTTTACAGGTTTAGCAATTATATTTTATACAAATCCAAAACCATTTGAACCAAGAGAAAGAGATTATGCAGTAGTTGGCTCATTCTATATTTTTGCCATTTGGATAGGATTTGGTGTTTTAGCATTGTATGAGTATTTAAAAAAATATGCCGATAAAAATACCGTTGCAATTGGAGTTTCAGTTATTTCTTTAATAGCTGTACCAACATTAATGGCGTCTGAAAATTGGGATGACCACGACAGGTCTAACCGGTATACTTCTCACTTAAATGCAAAAGCATATATAGATTCCTGCGCACCAAATGCCATATTATTTACTATTGGTGATAATGACACTTTCCCTTTGTGGTATATGCAAGAAGTGGAGAACTACAGAACCGATATGAAATTGATTAATACCAGTCTTTTTCAAACCGACTGGTATATAGATCAAATGAAGCGTAAAACATACTTGGCTGACCCCATTCCTTCTCAACTTACACATGATAAATACAAAGTTGGATCTTTAGATGTTGCTTATTATTTCGAAGAAATTTTCCCTCAACTAAAAGATTCTGTTGTTGATATTAGTTATTTTATGAAATGGATTGAAAGTGATAAAGAAATCACCTATTATGACCTTGATGAAGATGGTATTCCAGAAAAAGTATTACCAACAACTAAAATTAGAATTCCTGTAGATAAAGAAACTGTTTTAAAAAATGGTATTGTTGCTCAAAAAGATGCTGATTTAATTGTACCATATATTGATATTGAAGTTTCAAGTACGCTAACTAAAAACAGAATTTTAATGCTTGATATTTTAGCAAATAACAATTGGGAAAAACCTATTTACTTTACGGGTGGTGCACAAGCTGATGAAGAATATATTTGGCTAAAAGATTATTTACAATTAGACGGGATGGCATACAGACTAGTACCAATAAAAACACCCGATGATGGTAATTTCTTTGAAATGGGTCGTATTGACACTGATATAATGTACAAAAATGTAAAGAATTGGAATTGGAGAAATATTACTGATGACAACATTTATTTAGATCCAGAAACCAGAAAAAACTCTGTTTCATACCGTAACAATATGGAACGTTTGGCAAGAACATTAATTGCAGAGAATAAATTAGAAAAAGCAGAAGAAATTTTAGATATTTCATTAGAAAAAATGCCTGTAAATAAATTTGGACATTACAGCATGTTAATTTCTTATTTAGATTTATATTATAGCGTAAATAAAAATGAAAAGGCTAGAAAATTAGCTTCTGAATTAAAAACAGTTTTACAAGAAAACTTAACCTATTACAGTCAGTTTGATGAGCATGAAATTGAAGGTGTTTTTAATGAAATTGAACGTAGTTTATTAATGTATGATCAAATTGTTAAAACAGCTATTCGTTTTGATAATGAAGCCTATGCAACTTCAATTAAAGACGAATATGTTGAATACTTAAAACTATTTGATTTTTTAATGAGTGAAGAAGAATAATGAAACCTTATTTAGTAAAAACTCCAAGTTCTATAAAATTTCTTTTTAGAAATTGGATTTGGAGTTTTTCTAAAAAAGAAAAAGTAATTTATTTAACTTTTGACGATGGGCCAACTCCAGAAATTACTGAGTGGACTTTAAACCAACTCAACACTGTCTCTTATACACATCT
>SDWL01000269.1 GCA_004195315.1 Lutibacter sp. | reverse complement strand
GTTTTATCTGGATCTAATAAAATGGAAAGTAATTTTTTTCCTTTTTTAGAAGCTATTTGTATGTGCTCTAAAATAGATTTAATCATTTTTTGAAGGATCTAAAGCATAAACTAAGGTGAAACCATCTATTTGTTCAAATCTAATTTCGTAATTTTTATCCCAATCTTTAACTTTTATAAATCCAGTTGTTTTTTTGTCAGCAATTTGAAAGGAGTTAATATCAATATCATTTTTAAAAGTCAATCCACCGTGTGGATAAATTTTATAGAGTGATTCTTTTGCGCCCCAAATTACAGTAAGTTGTTCAATATAATCATCATCTTGATGGATAAAACCTCTTTCAAAGTTGACAAATTTATGCTGAATAATTTTGATTTTCTCTCTATTTTTTTCAATATCAATTCCTACTTCAACATCACTAATAATTAAAGCCGAAAACGTAAACGAATGTGTAATGGAAATATGTTTTCCATCTTTTAAATGTGGTTTCCCATTTTCAGTATAATATAGATCAAAGTCTGTGTAGCCCGCTTCTTTCAATAAATGGCGAACGCTCAAAAAACCTCGCTGGTGTAATTCAGATTTCATTGAAAGTAATCTTTTTTCACTTTTGTTAGTTAAAGGAGTATTCTTAAATAATTCATCAAAAGATTCTTCAATTTTCCAAACAAAAATTGATGTATAACTATTTGATTTAATGGTTTTGTATAAAGGCATTTATAATTTAAAATGGATTTTGTACTTTTGCAAAATCTTAAACAACTAATTTATAGTTGTTTTAAATAAACAAGCAAATTTAATAAAATATGAGTGCAGAAACATCAACATACGTAAAATATAAAGTAAAAGATATTAATCTAGCAGATTGGGGTAGAAAAGAAATTCAATTGGCCGAGGCAGAAATGCCTGGATTAATGAGCTTAAGAGAAGAGTTTAAAGGTCAAAAACCCTTAAAAGGGGCAAGAATTGCAGGTTGTTTGCATATGACAATTCAAACGGCGGTTTTAATTGAAACTTTAATTGATTTAGGAGCAGAAGTTACTTGGAGTTCTTGTAATATATTTTCAACTCAAGATCAGGCTGCCGCTGCAATTGCTGCTGCCGGAGTATCTGTTTACGCTTGGAAAGGATTAAATGAAGAAGAATTTGATTGGTGTATAGAACAAACATTGTTTTTTGGGGAAGATAAAAAACCATTAAACTTAATTTTAGATGATGGTGGAGATTTAACCAATATGGTATTAGATAGATATCCTGAATTGGCAGCAGGAATAAACGGTTTGTCAGAAGAAACTACAACGGGTGTTCACCGTTTATACGACAGAGTAAAAGCGGGTACATTGCCAATGCCAGCCATTAATGTAAATGATTCGGTAACGAAATCGAAATTTGACAATAAATACGGCTGTAGAGAAAGTGCTGTTGATGCAATTCGTAGAGCTACAGATCTTATGTTAGCAGGAAAAAGAGTTGTTGTATGCGGTTATGGTGATGTTGGTAAAGGAACAGCTGCTTCATTTAAAGGTGCAGGATCAATAGTTACAGTTACTGAAATTGACCCTATTTGTGCCTTACAAGCTGCAATGGATGGATTTGAAGTGAAAAGACTAGAAACTGTTGTTGGAAATGCTGATATTATTATTACTACTACAGGTAATAAAGATATTGTTCAAGGTCAACACTTTGAAGCAATGAAAGACAAAACCATAGTTTGTAATATTGGTCATTTTGATAATGAAATTGATATGGCTTGGTTGAATGGAAAATATGGTTCAACAAAAGTTGAAATAAAACCTCAAGTTGATAAATATACTTTAGGCGAAAATGAAATTATTGTTTTGGCAGAAGGGCGTTTAGTAAATTTAGGTTGCGCAACAGGACATCCAAGTTTTGTAATGAGTAACTCATTTACAAACCAAACATTAGCTCAATTAGAGTTGTGGAATAATAGAGAGGCTTATGAAAATGAGGTTTATATGTTACCAAAACATTTAGACGAAAAAGTAGCTCGTTTACATTTAGCTAAAATAGGAGTTGAATTAGAGACATTACGTAAAGATCAAGCAGATTATATTGGAGTGAAGGTTGAAGGGCCATTCAAACCAGAATATTATAGATATTAACTTACTATTATAAATAAAAAAAAGTTTCGATATTAATTAATATCGAAACTTTTTTAGTTTTTTTTGTAAGCTAAGTTAAAAAGGGGATGTAGCTCATCGGGCTAGAGCGCTTGACTTGAAGCTTTAGGCTTAAACGTTAAAAACCTTCTGTAGTTGGGTTTTGAAGAGGTTTTTTTAGAGTTTAAAAAATTATATCAAGATACAGATTCTAATTTTGTAGGAGATAATTATTTTAATTCTATTAAAAAAACTACGTAACTTTCCTGAAGCATATAGAAATGATTGATTCAATTTGAGAAATAACTGATGAAGGATTTAAGATATATCATTTAGGGTTGGTAAATGGTGCTTCGAGTAAACTATTTTATGACTATTTCATAAAGATAATTCTGTTAACAGGTCATCATTTGGCCCTTATTTTTGATTTCTCGAATAAAATTCATAAATTTGTTCTATCATTACGAACCTCTAATTTGAGGTAGCAACCAGCATAAACAAGCAACGGTGCTTTTACAATGAGCCTTTCAAAGGAAAAAAATGTTTATAATCTTTTACTTTTAGGTATTGTATACGTGATGTTTAACCTTTTAAACATTACAATTATGAATGACATTTACAGAACAATTGATTTTGATGAAATTCTATTCGCAGAATCTTTTTACGTTATCTTATTAAATCATTATTTAATTAATAAAAACGCTACGACATGGCAATTTTAAAAGGGGAAGTAACCTTTAAGGTAACATTTTCAAATCAAGGAGTTCCAGTAGGGCTTGGGTATACTTCAGCAATTATTTATCATGAATGTGCTAAACAGATTTATGCTAGTTCACCATGGTTAGAAATCAAATCACAAAGGAAATGTAATTACAAAGTGGAAATGGTTGAGAAATTAATTTATGGGGACAATGAGTAATTGATCTTAATATATATATTATTTAAATATTCATGGTTAAACCATTGGTAAACCTCGGCATCAATATAATATGTGGTCATAAAATTCAATATTTAATTGCAATTAAGAAAGTTTAACAATCTCGAATTACAATTGATATTTAATTTCAAAGGGTGGTGGGTTTTGGTGGTGGGTTTTTGCGCTAAAACGCATACATTTGCACTTAAATGCAGTTTTATTGTTCCCTATTAAAATGGGAGAAATTCAATAAAATCAGTATTTTGCAAGCAATGGGGATGTAGCTCATCTGGCTAGAGCGCTTGACTGGCAGTCA
>SDWL01000268.1 GCA_004195315.1 Lutibacter sp. | reverse complement strand
AGATGTGTATAAGAGACAGTTAAATAACTTCTTATTGGTTGCCATCCAGGCACAAATCCTGTATTTACTGTTTCTATTTCATATTTAGAAAATATTATATAGGGATAACTTATTGGAACATGCTCATAGTATAACATTCTATTGTCTGCATACAGTGTTCCTCCATCTACTTGACTTACATCTTTATATTCCTTTCTTTTTACCTTTTTTCTTTCATTCCCAAAAGCGTCATAAATAATAGTTTGTACATTTTTAATTTTTGTGTTATTATCATAATTCACAACTACATATTTATTCCCATCACCCAATTTATTGTATACTATAATTGCACTTTTAACAGTAAAACTCATTAGTTTTTGAGATTTAATATCTACGGCTATATCTTCAAAAAGAATCACAGAATTTGCATCTGTAATGAGTTCTTCAGGTATTTCAGAAATTTTAAAATTATAGTCTTGAGAATAAGTAATGGAAATGAAAAATAGGGAAATTATCCCCATAAGGCACATTTTTTTCATAGAAGTAAATTTTTCACTAAGGTAGAAAAATTTATAACAAAATTGTCTTATTCTCTTATTTTAGAATCAATACTAATAGTCACAGGTCCGTTATTAACGAGTGATACTTGCATATCTGCTCCGAATTTACCTGTACCTACTTTTTTGTGTATTTGTTTTTCAAAAAAAGTAATAAAAAGTTGATACAACGGAATGGAAATCTCAGGTTTTGCAGCTTTTATATAAGATGGTCGATTGCCTTTTTTGGTGCTGGCATGTAAAGTAAACTGACTTACAATAATTGCATCTCCATTTTCATCTAATAATGAGTTGTTCATAACTCCATTTTCATCATTAAATATGCGAAGATTCACAATTTTTTTAGTGAGCCATTCAATATCTTCCAGAGTATCTTCTGCTTCAATACCCAATAAAATTAAAAGTCCACTATTAATTTCACTCACTATTTTTTCATCTATAGTTACTGAAGCTTTTAAAACTCTTTGAATTATTGCTCTCATAAATTAACTATAAATATCTGTTCTATAATGTTCCTCGTCTCCTTCTACCATTTGCAAATAACTATTATATCTAGAATATGCAATTTCACCTTCCTCAACAGACTTTTTAATAGCACAATTGGGCTCGTTAATATGCAAACAGTTGTTAAATTTACATTTGGACTTTAATTTAAAAAACTCTGGAAAATAATCTGTTATTTCTTGAGGTTTAAAATCAAAAACTCCAAACCCTTTAATTCCAGGTGTATCAATAATAAAACCACCGAAAGATAGTTCAAACATTTCAGCAAATGTAGTAGTGTGTAATCCTTGCTTGTGTTGTTTAGATATTTCTGCTGTTTTTAAATTTAAGGTTGGTTCCATGGTATTTATTAAGGTAGATTTCCCTACTCCAGAATGTCCAGAGAACATCGTAGTTTTATCTTTCATTAAGTTTTTAACCTTATCTATATCTATATTCTTTGTTGCAGAAATTGCAATACAGCTATAACCAATTTCAGTATAAACAGCTTCCAACATTGCTAGTTTTTCTAACTCATCGTCATTATACATATCAATTTTATTGAATAATATAATAACTGGAATACTGTACGCTTCTGCAGTTGCTAAAAAACGATCTATAAAGCCTGGTGAAGTTGGTGGATTGTCAATAGTTACCAATAAAAAAGCAATATCAATATTTGAAGCTATAATATGTGTTTGCTTTGATAAATTTACGGATTTACGAATGATGTAATTTTTTCTTTCAAAAATTTTATTAATTACACCTGTTTCTTTACCTTCCTCATATTCAAAATTTATGTAATCTCCAACAGCAACAGGATTGGTACTTTTTATACCTTTCATCCTGAATTTCCCTTTCAATCTACAATCTATCCTTTCGCCATTTTCTATATAAACGGTATACCAACTCCCAGTAGATTTTGTTACAATTCCTTTCACTTTATTAAGATAATATATTTGTAAATTATAATTACAAATATAGTATAAAACTTAGGCTCTATTTGAAATATATTTAATCATCATCCCAAACTTGATTCGGAATCTCCCAATAAAGAAACTGAATCAAGTTCATTTTAAACCTAAAGCCACTGTTAAACAACCTTTTACTATACTATTTTTTTACATTGTGTTGAATATTAATTGACTCTACATGAATTGCTTTAAAAATTTCTTCCACAAATTCTTTACTTAAACCTTTTGCAACTCCATCTTCAACCATTTTAGATAAAATATCTGACCATCTTCCACTTTGTAAAATAGCCACATTCTCTTTATGCTTCAGTCTTCCTATTTCTCCAGCTATTCCCATTCTATCACCTAAAATTTCAATAATATTGCTATCTATTAAATCCAATTCTTTTCTGTGCATATTCAACTTTTGTTGAAATCCCGCTTCAGTACTACTTTCTTTACGAATTCTTAAATCTGCAGTAATTTGACTTAATTGTGTTGGCGTAATTTGTTGAGCAGCATCACTCCAAGCATTGTCTGGATCAATATGTGTTTCAATCATAAACCCATCATAATTTAAATCTAAGGCTGTTTGAGAAACATCTAATAATGTATCTCTACGACCACAAATATGTGATGGGTCTAAAATTAAAGGTAAGTTTGGAAATTCTTTTTTTAACTCAATAGCTAAATGCCATTTTGGTTTATTACGGTAATGCAATGAATTGTATGTAGAAAACCCTCTGTGAATTACTCCTAATTGTGAAATACCCGCAGCTTGAAAACGCTCAACAGCTCCCAACCACAAAGCTAAATCTGGGTTTACAGGATTTTTTACTAATACTGGAATATCAACTCCTTTTAAAGCATCGGCAATTTCCTGAGTTACAAATGGGTTTACAGTAGTTCTTGCTCCAATCCATAAGATATCAATACCATGTTTTAAAGCTAGTTCTACGTGATTTGCATTTCCAACTTCAGTGGTTACCAACATTCCTGTTTCTTCCTTTACTTTTTGCAACCAAGGTAAACCAATAGCTCCAACACCTTCAAAACCTCCTGGACGTGTTCTTGGTTTCCAAATACCTGCTCTAAACACATTGGTATCGGTATTTTTTAGCTCGTGAGCTGTTTTTAAAACTTGTTCTTCTGTTTCAGCACTGCAAGGTCCTGCGATTACAATTGGATGAGATAAACCCATGTTATCTAACCACTTTCTGTTTTCTTTTGTAATTTCCATTTTGATAAATTTCTTTTTTTAGTTATTCGTTTTTTCTTATTTGTTTTTTATCCAGTTTGGGTTCAGTTTAAAATCTCAATTCTACTA
>SDWL01000267.1 GCA_004195315.1 Lutibacter sp. | reverse complement strand
TTTTAACTGAGTTTTAGGATTCTTTTGAGGTTAACTGCAAAAATAGCTATTGCACCCTGCATTTCCATATTTGTGATACCATAAGATGTGGCTCTTCCAGTATTCTAAATAGTGCAATAAAATCAAAAAAACTAGTATTTATATACGAGCCTTTTTAAATGCAAACTCTGTTTGTTGTAATCAATAATTGCTTTTCCTTTTTCAAGAATATCAGCTCCAATAATTCCATCTACAGCTTCAGATTTATGCTCAGTTAAAGCCGTATTCACATGTGTTAAATCTAATAATACAATGTGGCAATTGTTGTATTTCCATCCTTTTAAGCCCAATATGTTTTTTGAAGAAATTTTAGTTTCTATTCCAATTGCTCCTGCTCCAGCAGCCTTAGTTTCAGAATCTTTAACATCTAACTTAAATTTTTCAGCTAAATTTATATCAACACATGAATTTGAAGCTCCCGTATCTAAAATAAATCTTCCTTTTACTCCGTTTAACGTTGCCTTTATTTCAAAATGATTGGTATTTATTTTTTTGAGTTTTATTTTAATATATCCTTTTCTAATAAGAAGGTTATTCAATTCCATTGCTTAAGTATTTACGCCAAATTTACCGCTTTTTTAAAAGATAATAACTCACTAATAATACGAATCCAACAATTAAAAACCAAACGAAGTTAAAATTGATATTATCTATTGAGGTTACTTCTCCTATATATACAAAACTCACTCAATAATAAGGGGGGTTTTTACTAGGAGAGATTTAAATAATCCAATTTTGAATTGTGCAAAGCTTCAGGTTTATTTCTATTTTCTTCATAATTTTTATAGTTGATAAAAAATAGCGTTGTCAATACAGAGAAACAACCACTTTCTTAAAAAAAGTATTAAAGACTAAAAAGGTTCCACTTAACTTTTTAGTCTTTATAAAGTTATTCAACTTTAAATGCAATAGGAAGAGAATATTTTACATTTACAGGTTTACGTCTTTGTTTACCAGGTTCCATTTGAGGTAATAATTTTACAATTCTAATGGCTTCATTTTGTAACTCTTTATAAGGCGATCTTGCTTCGATATCTGCAATGTTTCCTTGTTTATCGATTTTAAAAATAACAAATATCCGTTGAATTCCAGAAGCTAAATTTAATTCAGATGCTAATTCGGTATTGAATTTTTTGCTAACAAACTTCGTGATTTTAGCAGTGAAACAAGCTTTCATTTCATCTTTTGTTCCTTCGCAACCAGGAAAAATTGGTGCATCTTCTATAATCAAAAACGGAACATCATCTGGTTCATCATCAATTATTGGTTTAACATCTACAATTTTTGAAATATCTACTGGTTTATCTGGATCAACTGGATCAATAATTGTTTCAATTAAATCTTCATTATTGTTGTCAATTTGTTTAATAATTTCAACAATTACCTTTTTAGGAGCCGGTTGTTCTTTAGGTGGTTCAATGTAATAATCAATTAATGTTTCTGTAAAATCATCAATCATTAAATTTGAATTGTCTAATAACACCAAATTATTGTTGAATGTTTTGCTTTGAATTAACACATAAACAATAACCAATGATAATACTAAGCCTAATTGTACGAATAATTTGCTGTAATTCTCTAAATTTGCTTTAGGATGTTTTTTTGTTTTCATACGAAGAAAGTTTTATGTTATCTTTTTTTTAGCCGATTTCAAATAATTACTTTGAGTGGAATTGAATAATTATTTATAGGTACTAAAAAAGTTAGATAACTGTTAAAATTTTGTTAATGCAAGAAACATACCAAAAATGGAAGCCATCTAACCATAGATGGCTTCTTCATTTACATTGATTTAAATATTATTGAAAAAATTAAACATTCAACTAATTTTTAAGCTTTCAAACTTTCTGTTACTTTTGCTCTATGATAATTACCGATACACACACACATTTATATAGCAAACAATTTGAAGAAGATAGAAACGAAATGATTCAACGTGCAATTGACGCGGGTGTTTCACGTTTTTTTGTGCCAGCAATAGATTCAACTTACTTTGATGCAATGTTAGATTTGGAAAAAAAATTTCCAAAGAATACTTTTTTAATGATGGGTTTACATCCAACACACGTTAAAGAAAATGTAGCAGAAGAATTAGCTTTTGTAAAAAGTTGGTTAGACAAGAGGAATTTTTATGCTGTTGGCGAAATTGGTATTGATTTGTATTGGGATAAAACATTGCTTAAGCAACAACAACAAGCTTTTAAAACTCAAATTGAATGGGCCAAAGAAAAAAACTTACCAATTGTTATTCATTGTAGAGATGCTTTTGATGAGATTTTTGAAGTTTTGGAGGAAGTTAAAGATGAAAAGCTTTTTGGAATTTTTCATTGTTTTTCAGGAAATTTAGAACAAGCTAAAAAAGCTATTTCATACAATATGAAATTAGGAATTGGAGGTGTTGTAACCTTTAAAAATGGTAAAATAGATCAGTTTTTAAATGAAATACCTTTAGAACATATTGTTTTAGAAACCGATGCGCCTTATTTAGCGCCTACTCCATTCAGAGGAAAAAGAAATGAAAGCAGTTATATTATAAAAGTATTAGATAAATTAGCCGATATTTATAAGCTAACGCCACAAGAAATTGCAGAAATAACAACTCAAAACTCAAAAGATATATTTGGAATCTAACGAAACGGCATATTATAAAACACCTATTGGAACTGCAAAAATTGTGGGTAATGAAAACGGAATTAATGCTGTTTCTGTTATTGAAGATGAAATTAAAACTTCAGAAGTAATTCCAAAATACTTACAAAACTGTGTTCAACAATTAAATGAATATTTTAATGGTACAAGAACAACATTTGATTTAAAACTAAACCCACAAGGAACAGATTTTCAACAACGTGTTTGGAATGAATTACTAAATGTTCCTTTTGGAAAAACGAGAACTTATTTAGAACAATCTAAAAAAATAGGTGATGTTAAAGCTATTAGAGCGGTAGCATCTGCAAATGGTAAAAATCCTATTTGGATAATCATTCCTTGTCACAGAATTATTGGAAGCGATGGTTCATTAACTGGATATGCGGGTGGATTATGGCGTAAAAAATGGTTATTAGAACATGAAAACCCGTCAATGCAACAATCATTATTTTAAACTATATTTAACTTTGCAACGTTAGTTTAAAAAATGAAAAAAGGTATATTCTTATTGGTTATTTTAATTAGCGTTTCAATAAAAGCTCAAATTCAATCAAAAAATGTTAATCTCAACTCTTTTTTGGTTAAAAATGATTCAGTAAAAATAGACACTATAAGTATAAGTCCCTTTAACTTTAAAGTATTTTCAAATTCAAATGCTGAAATTGATACTTCA
>SDWL01000266.1 GCA_004195315.1 Lutibacter sp. | reverse complement strand
AGATGTGTATAAGAGACAGTATTTAGGGAGGAAAAGTGAAACTTCAAAAACAGTGCATACAGGCACAATTCAATTGAAAGCTCTTTTTTAAATTTTTATAGTTTGGTTTAATTTTTGTTTCTATTTTTACGATACAATTTAAAATTCAATTATGAAAAAAATCACCCTTTTAACAATGTTATTTATTGCTAGTTTATCACTTTTTGCTCAAGAAAACAATTATCAAGAGGTTTTGTCTAAAAATGAATTAAAAATTAATATGTCTAATTTAATTGGTTTTAAATTTTTTGATGTTGGTTATGAAAGAATACTAAATGAAGAATCTGCTGTTGGTGTTAATCTTCTTTTTAATATTGATAAAAAAGACGCTAACGATAATAGCGGTTTAGATGAATATCGAACTTTCTCAATAACACCATATTATAGACATTTTTTCTCTAATAAATATGCTCAAGGTTTTTTTGTAGAAGTCTTTACTATGTTGCACTCTGGAGAGGATTATTTTTCTTTCGAAGATAAACAAAGTTATACTGATTTTGCTGTAGGTATTTCAGCTGGCGGAAAATGGGTTAGCAAAAGAGGCTTTGTTGCCGAAATTTATCTAGGTATAGGTAGAGATATGTTAGGAAACAGCGATATAGAAGTTGTTGGGCGAGGTGGAGTTTCTATTGGTTATCGATTTCAATAATATATTATTCAAAAAGTAAAAAAGCCAAACTTAAAATTAGTTTGGCTTTTTTTTATATTAATAATTTAGTAAAACTTACATTTTCATTAACCAGTTTCTAATATCAACATCTTCTTTTATTATAGATTTTAAGTCAGAAATTTTCACTCTTTTTTGCTCCATAGTATCTCTATAACGAATAGTTACAGAATCATCATTTAAAGTATCGTGATCTACAGTAATACAAAATGGTGTTCCAGCTGCATCTTGCCTTCTGTAACGTCTTCCAACTGCATCTTTTTCATCATATGCCACATTGAAATCCCATTTTAAATCTTCTACAATTTTACGTGCAACTTCTGGTAAACCATCTTTTTTAACCAATGGTAAAATTGCTGCTTTTGTTGGTGCTAAAACTGAAGGTAATTTTAAAACCGTACGTGTACTTCCGTTTTCTAATTCTTCTTCTTGCAAAGAGTTTGAAAAAACTGCTAAAAACATTCTGTCTAAACCTATAGAAGTTTCAACAACATAAGGAACATAGTGTTCATTTATTTCAGGATCGAAATATTGTAATTTTTTTCCTGAATGTTCTTCGTGTGCTTTTAAATCGAAATCTGTACGTGAATGAATCCCCTCTAATTCTTTAAAACCAAATGGAAATTTAAATTCAATATCTGCAGCTGCATCTGCATAATGTGCTAATTTATCGTGATCATGGAAACGGTAATTATCTTTACCCATTCCTAATGATAAGTGCCATTTTAAACGTGTTTCTTTCCATTGTTCGTACCATTCTTTTTGAGTCCCAGGACGTACAAAAAATTGCATTTCCATTTGTTCAAATTCGCGCATACGAAATATAAACTGACGCGCAACTATTTCATTTCTAAAAGCTTTCCCAGTTTGTGCAATTCCAAAAGGAATTTTCATTCTTCCTGTTTTTTGCACATTTGAAAAGTTAACAAAAATACCTTGTGCAGTTTCAGGACGCAAATATAAATCCATTGCCGTATCAGCAGATGCACCTAATTTAGTCCCAAACATTAAGTTAAATTGCTTAACATCAGTCCAGTTTTTAGAGCCAGAAAGCGGACAACCAATCTCTAACTCTTCTATAAGCAATTTTACATCAGCTAAATCTTCTTTTTCTAAAGATTGTCCCATTCGTTTTAAAATAGCATCTCCTTTTTCTTTGTATCCAACAACTCTATCATTGGTTGCTAAAAACTCTTCTTTATTAAAAGATTCTCCAAAACGTTTTGCTGCTTTTGCTACTTCTTTTTCAATTTTAGTATCTAGTTTACCAACATAATCTTCAATCAATACATCAGCTCTATATCTTTTTTTTGAATCTTTATTGTCAATTAAAGGATCACTAAAAGCATCAACATGGCCAGAAGCTTTCCAAACGGTAGGGTGCATAAAAATTGCTGCGTCTAAGCCAACAATATTTTCGTTCATTTGAACCATTGCTTTCCACCAATACTCTCTAATGTTTTTCTTTAACTCAACACCATTTTGAGCATAGTCATATACTGCGCTCAAACCATCGTATATTTCACTAGATTGAAATACATAACCGTATTCTTTTGCATGTGAAACTACTTTTTTAAATTGATCATCTTGATTTGCCATTTTGCAAAAATAGGAAAGCTTTTAATACTACAAAATAAAAAAGTGGAAATAGCCGAAACTATTTCCACCCAATTAACATTAAATAATATTAATATGGAGTTACTTATTTTACTTTAGGGTAATATTAGTAGCTCCAACAAATTTATCTTCTATATAAATATTCACAGTATATATACCTCTTTCAATAGTGTCTCTATTTACTTCAACCAATGATATAATATCTACCGATTCGTTTAAGTAATTTACAATGGTTTGGTCGCTGTAATTAATTTGAGTATCATTAAAAGTTAATTCACCTTTACTTGCAACAGTAATTCCTTTTGAATTTACAATTTGAATATAAACCTGACGTTCGCCTTGTTGAGAAATATCATTTTTTGCAATGGTAAAATTAATTCGAAATGCATCGGTGTTTCTAGACCTTGATGTTTCTACTAATTTGCCATTTGTGCGTTCTCGCATTGCTAATACTTTAGCAGAACTAACTTTTAAAATTGAACCTATAGCTACTTTTTCAGTCAAACTTAAATTTTGTAATGAAAGTGTATCATTTTGAGCTAAATGAGATAAAATTTTAATATTTGCGCTGTCTAAATCCATTGTTAATAATTGATTTGCACCTGTTAAAGAGTCAGTCATGAAAAATAGACGTCTATTGGTTTCTTCCAATTTTGCAATTTGACCTCTATAACGACGAATTAAACTATAATTTGTAGCCTTTAACCCTTTAATAGAATCTCTTAAACCAATAATTCTATCTCTTTCTAAAGATAATTCATTAGACATAGAAGTATTTTGACCAATAGCTTCTTCATATTTAATAATCATGCTGTCTAAATTACCTTCAATTTCAATTTTTTCTTCCTCAATAGCGTTGGTTATTTTTTTAAGTTTATTACTATTATAAATAGTGTACCCAATTACACCAGCTAATATAACAGCTAAAACTATAACAATTACTTCTGTCTCTTATACACATCT
>SDWL01000265.1 GCA_004195315.1 Lutibacter sp. | reverse complement strand
AGATGTGTATAAGAGACAGAAAATAAGGTTGAAAACAATTGGATTGATGTACGTGAGTATATTAAAACAGATTCAAATTACCGAGATGCTTCAGTTAGTTGGGAGTTAACATCAAAAAATATTACAAATTTAAATCGAAAAAAACTTTATATAACTCAGGGTTTTTTAGGGTCTAATTCTAAAGGGGAAACTACTACATTGGGGCGTGAAGGTTCTGATTATACAGCGGCTATATTTGCTTATTGTTTAAATGCTAAAAGCTTAACTATTTGGAAAGATGTTGACGGTGTATTAAATGCAGATCCTCGTTTTTTTTCAACAACAAAACTATTGCAGCAAATTTCATATAATGAAGCTATTGAAATGGCTTTTTATGGTGCTTCCGTTATACATCCAAAAACATTAAAACCTCTTGAAAATAAAAATATACCTTTATACGTGCGCTCTTTTTACAGTTTAAAAAATACTGGCACAACTGTTACAAAAGGACAGCATTTAATACCCGAAATTCCTTGTTTTATTTTAAAACAACATCAGATATTAATTTCAATATCAGCATTGGATTTTTCGTTTATGGTTGAGCATAATTTAAGTGAATTATTTAAAATTTTACACAATTATAAATTGAAAGTGAATCTTATTCAAAATTCAGCGTTAAGTTTTTCGGTGTGTATTGAAGATAAGTTTAGTAATTTTAAACAGTTTTTGAATGATTTAGAATTAAAATACCAAATTAGTTATGTTGAAAATGTCTCATTATATACTATTAGACATGCCAATAAAAAGGCAGTAGCTGAAATTGAACAAAAAGGAAAAGCGTTGTTAAAACAAGCAACAAAAGGAACAGTTCAATTAGTTATGCAATAATTTTACGTATTTTTGTGTTTCTCAATAATTTAAATGGATGGGTCTAGTAACTGCAAAAGAAATTGCGAAAGTGATTAACCTTAATAAATATGGAATTATAGGTACATTTTTTGGCTGGCTACTTATGAAAGTGCTTAGAATTTCCACCATAAATAAAATTTACAATAAGCATAAACACTTAAAAGATTTAGCATTTTTCACAGCCCTTTTAGATGATTTACAAATTAAGTTTGAAATACCAGAAGAAGACTTAAAAAGAATCCCAAAAGAGGGCGCGTTTATAACAGTTTCAAATCACCCGCTTGGCGGAATAGATGGTATTTTATTGTTAAAATTACTCATAGAAAAAAGGCCAGATTATAAAATTATTGCTAATTTTTTACTACATAGAATAGAGCCAATGCAACCATTTATTATGCCTGTAAACCCTTTTGAAAACAAAAAAGATGCTCAGTCAAGTATTGCAGGAATTAAAAGCGCTTTATTACATCTTAAAGAAGGAAACCCTTTAGGTGTTTTTCCTGCAGGGGAAGTTTCTACATACAAAGATGGAAAATTAATTGTTGACAGACCTTGGGAAGAAGGTGCTATTAAATTAATTCAAAAAGCAAAAGTACCGGTAATACCTATCTATTTTCACGCTAAAAACAGTTCGCTCTTTTATGTTTTATCAAAATTTAATAGCAAATTAAGAACTGCAAAACTACCATCTGAATTGTTATCACAAAAAGGACGTGTTATAAAAGTTAGAATTGGAAAACCCATACATGTAAAAGACCAGGAAGAATACACTAACTCTCAAGATTTTTGCGATTTTATTCGTAAGAAAACATATATGTTAGCGAATCCATTTGAAAAAGACACAAAAACATTAAGTACTTCTTCGTTGAAAATACAAAAATCACCTAAAAAAATTGTCAGTCAAAAAAATATTGACAAAATGATTCTTGAAGTTGAAGCGCTTAGAAACAGTAATGGTCGTTTACTTAAAAGTAAAAATTACGAAGTGTTTTTTGCATCAAGCAAAAGAATTCCAAACATTATGTTTGAAATAGGTCGTTTGCGTGAAATTACTTTTAGGGAAGTTGGAGAAGGAACCAATGAATCTATAGATTTAGATAAATTTGATGGTTATTATCATCATTTATTTTTATGGGATAGTGAAGCTAATTGTTTGGTTGGAGCTTATCGAATGGGCTTAGGGAAAAGAATCTATAAAAAATTTGGTGTTGAAGGGTTTTATGTTCAATCACTATTCAAATTTGAGCCAGAATTACACTCTATGATGGAGTACTCTATTGAAATGGGTCGCGCTTTTATAATAAAAGAATACCAACAAAAACCAATGCCGTTGTTTTTACTTTGGAAAGGTATTGTTCATATTACATTACGTTACCCAGAGTATAAATATTTAATTGGAGGTGTAAGTATAAGTAATCAGTTTTCAAATTTTTCAAAGTCATTAATGATTGAGTTTATGAAATCTCATTATTACGATCCGTATATAGCACAATATATTCATCCCAAAAAAGAATATAAAGTGAAGTTAAAGGATGCCGATAAGGATTTTGTTTTTGATGCTACACAAGCTGATATGAATAAGTTTGATAAAATTATTGATGAAATTGAACCTGGCGCATTACGTATGCCTGTTTTAATTAAAAAATACGTAAAGCAAAATGCGCGTTTAGTTGCATTTAACGTAGACCCTAAGTTTAATAATGCTATTGATGGTTTAATGTATATTAGAGTGGCTGATATACCTGAGAGTACCGTAAAACCAGTTATGGAAGAGTTTCAAGCGGAATTAGAAAGTAGACTTGAAAATGAAAAGAATAAAGATGAATTTAATAAAACTCCATCTCCATTAATTTAAAATATTAGCAGTAATTATCATCAATCTAATAAGCTACACTTTCTTCGTTTTTAAGGACACAACACGTATCAGTTGCTTTACTTTGTTTTATATCTAAGTATAATTCTCTTATTTTCAATTATTGAATCTACACTATCAAATATTTAAATCGTTTTTGATACAGTCATAAATATAGTAGTAATAAATAAAAAGGAATCTCAAAATCTTGTCAAGACCTATATTCGTTAACTTAACATCTAGTCAAAAGTTATGAATGAAAAATAATTTTTTTGTAGTAACTCAATCACAATAAAAGGTGATAAACTGAGTGGATAACACTTTTCTTATAAAAACATTAAAGTAATTGCATACAATTTACAGCTAAATTTAATCATAGAATGGTTGTAAACTACAAGTGAAAATTATAAGAACATAGGAGAATCTAAAATTTAGTTTTAGCTAAAGTGTTTGTTTTAAGATTTCTAATTAAATATAAAAAAACAGTGTGTTTTCCTAAAAAGAAATTAGTATAAATTTAGGTACGTTTATATCTGTCTCTTATACACATCT
>SDWL01000264.1 GCA_004195315.1 Lutibacter sp. | reverse complement strand
ATGTATATACTATCTCCAGAACAACTAACAAAGGTTGATAAAGCAACCATTCTAAATAATAAAATTTCTTCTGTTGAGTTGATGGAGCATGCCGCTACATTATGTTTTCAATGGCTAAACAGTCGTTTACAAGGTCAAAAAATTAAAATTCATGTATTCTGTGGTATTGGAAATAATGGTGGCGATGGTTTAGTAATTGCAAGGCATTTATTTCAACATGGATATAATGTAAATTGCTATATTGTTAATTTTAGTGACAAAAGAACAGATGAATTTTTAACAAATTACAACCGTTTAAAAGAATTAGGAGAATGGCCAACTATTATTAATAGCGAAAATGATTTTCCTGATGTTTCATTTGAAGATATTGTTATTGATGCTATTTTCGGAAATGGCTTAAGTAGAAAACCTGAAGGATTTACCAAAAAATTAATTCAATATATTAACAGCACAAAAGTATTTACGCTTGCCATTGATATTCCTTCAGGACTTTTTAGTGATACAACTCTACTTCCTAAACAAGTTGTTTTAAGAGCAGGTCATACTCTTTCATTTCAAACTCCTAAATTGGCATTTCTACTTCCTGAAAATAAAGAATATCTAAATACTTGGGAAGTACTTGATATTGGTTTAGATGAAGATTCTATTAATAACTTACAATCAAAATTACATTACATTTTAAAAAGTGAAATAATACCTAAATACAAATCCCGTAATAAATGGTCACACAAAGGAACCTATGGGCATTCGCTAATAATTGGCGGAAGTTTTGGTAAAATTGGAGCTGTAACATTAGCAACTAAAGCGGCCTTAAAAATTGGAAGTGGATTAGTTACTGCCTACCTTCCAAAATGTGGTTATAATATCTTACAAATTTCTGTACCAGAAGCCATGGTTGAAGTTGATGATGAAAAAGTCTTAACCTATTACAATTTTAAAACAATTCCGACAGTAATTGGCATTGGACCTGGGATGGGAACTTCTGAAAAAACAGCTATAGGATTTAGTAAATTTATTAAAGAAAATAAATTACCATTGGTTATTGATGCTGATGCCATTAATTTACTTTCACAAGATAAATCGTTACTTGACTATTTACCTGAAAACACTATTTTAACACCACATCCAAAAGAATTAGAGCGGTTAATTGGAACATGGAAAAACGATTATGACAAACTAAAAATCGCTTCAAAATATTCTAAAGATTATCGAGTAATTTTAGTTATTAAAGGAACACACACTGTTATTATTGATGGAGAATCTATGTATTTTAATTCTACTGGAAACCAAGCTCTTGCAACTGCAGGAAGTGGTGATGTATTAACTGGCTTAATTACAGGACTCTTAGCGCAAGGTTACGAACCTAAAAATGCCGCTATTTTTGGCGTTTACTTACATGGAAAAACTGCAGACATTGCTATTCAAGAAACTGGTTATGAAACTTTTACAGCCAGTTCAATTTTAAAATATTTAGCAGATGCTATTTTAGATTTATTTAATAAAGAGGAAAGTGAAGGCGATAGCGGTAAGTCATCTTCTGAAGCTTAAAATAGCTCAACTTAAATCTATTAGAAAGCTGTCTAAAAATGGTTTTTAGACAGCTTTCTTTTAATAAATTAAATTCCTAATTCTAAAAACAACTCTTTTAATTTAGGGTTTGAAGGTCTATCAGCATCAGAATCTACAATATTCCCTTGTGGATCTAATAAAATAAATCTTGGTATTGAATTAATTCCATATTCAGTAATAAACTTAGAATCAAAGTTTTTATCAGCATATAATTGCACGCCACCTAACTCTTCTTCTTTTACCATTTGAACCCAAGTTTCATAAGCTTCTGGTTTATCAACTGAGATACTTACAAATTCAATATTTTTACCATGAAATTCCTTTTCTAACACTTTTAAATGTGGTATTTCAGCTTTACAAGGCGCACACCAAGTTGCCCAAATATCTAAATAAACATATTTCCCTTTTAAATCTGATAATGAAGTCGTTCCTCCTTTACTATTTTCATAGTTTGTAAATACTGGAGATACCTTTCCTTTAGCAAAACGCATTATATTTTCGTGCATTATTTCATAATTAGATTCAATATAACCAAAAAACATTTCGTCATTTCTTATATCCATTTTAACAATTATAGAATCTAAATTAGCTGCATTGTCTTTATAACCTTTTAACAAAGACTTAGCTTCATTTACTTTAGCTTCATAAGCTTCCTTATCCAATTTAAAATATGTTTTAGGCTTTGCTAAATCACTCATATAAAACGAGCGTTTATTTTCCATAAAATTATTTGTTTCTGCTCCATTTCCTTTAAAAGAAATACCATTAGATAATTTTTCTCCTTTAAATTTTAAATTTAAATCGTAACCATTTTTTAAATACAATGTAATTCTATCATTACCATTTACAATTGCATGAACTCCATCAGTTACTTTTAAAGTATCTGAAAATTTACCATTTCCATCAACAACAATTTCTTTAGAAAACCCTCTTCCTTGTACCGTTATTTTTTCAACACCATTAGTTTTAAGAGTTCCATTTAATGTTACATACTCTTTAACCTCATTATTACAAGATACAATTAGTAGTGTTACAAAAATCCAAATTATTTTTTTCATTCTTTTATTTTAGTTTTAATTATATATTTAATTCATTAAATAAATCAATCAACTTACTATCTGACGGTCTTGGAGCGTTTGAACTTACAATATTTCCATTTGGATCAATTAAAATAAAACGAGGAATCCCTTTTATTAAATACCCAGTTACAAAATCAGAACCCCAATCTTTATCCGCAAACAATTGAATTCCCTCCAGTTCTTTATCTGTCACCATTTGTTTCCATTTATATTGGTCAGCAGCTTTATCAATTGAAATGCTTACAAATTCAATATTTTTCTTGTTATATTTTTTTTCAACTTCCTTTAAAGAAGGTATTTCTCGTATACAAGGTCCACACCAAGTCGCCCAAACATCTACATAAACATATTTCCCTTTTAAATCTGATAATGAAGTTGTTCCTCCCTTAAAGTTATCATAATTTTCAAATTTTGGAGAAGGTTGACCTTTAGCAACTGTTTTTAACTTAGCATAACTTTCAGTAATTTCTTTTTTATGATCTTCATTTGTTGAAACTTCCATAAACATTTTATAAAATGTTTCTAAATCTTCAGTATAAGTAACACTATATTTTGCATTATCAAATAACAACTTATTTTTTATAGTTTCATTTGGAATTGTACTAACAGCTTTTATAAAAGCAATATCTTCCGCGATGGAATCTTTTTTTACTAATTTAGTAGCCTCTTCACTAAAATGTGATGTCTGTCTCTTATACACATCT
>SDWL01000263.1 GCA_004195315.1 Lutibacter sp. | reverse complement strand
AGATGTGTATAAGAGACAGATACAACGAAGTAAGATTACACTTATCTTTAGGCTTTAAAAAAACTAATATGGTGTATAAATTAACAGCGTAAATCAATTTTTAACCTGTAACGTAACCATACTTTTAAAGACTAGACATTAGAAAAAACTTATGAATAAATATAATAACAAGGTTAAATTGTTAAATAGAGAATCATCTATTGAATACTTACCTAATTTATCAAAACTATTAGGTCCCGAAATATACGTAAAAAGAGATGATGAAGGTGGACGTGGTGGTGGCGGAAATAAGCTTAGGAAATATGAACGAATCATTGCTGATGCGATTGATAAAAATTGTGATACACTTATAATTGCTGGTCACTATCAATCTAATGCCGCAAGAGCATTAGTTGGTGCTGCTTGTCAGTTAGGTTTGAAGTCTATCGTTGTAAGTAAAGAAATGCTCCCAAATCAAAACCCAACTTTTAATCAAAATGGCAATGCCTTGCTAATGTCTTTGATGAATACAAAAATTATTGGCATTGGTAAAGAAGATGATTTTAATGTAGAAATGAATAAGGTTGCTAACCAACTTGAAGTAAAAGGGGAAAAAGGATATATCATACCATTTGGTGGGTCTAATTTATTGGGAGCTTTGGGATATGTGGATTGTGCCAATGAAATTTTAGCTCAGTTTAAACAAATAAACAATAATGAGCCAACCTATATTGTTACAACAACTGGAAGCGGAGGAACCCAAGCTGGGCTTGTTGCAGGTTGTGCCATTAAAAAGGTAAAGACTAAAGTTATAGGGTTTAGCGTACTACATAAGGATAATACAATAAAAGACATTGTCACTTCTCTGTCCCAAGAAATAATTGATAAGATTAGTGATAAATCTGTATTGGAACTAAATTTTGAGGTAAATATTGATTTTGTTGGAGAAGGATATGGGAAACCAACAAAGTTAGGAATTGATGCGATTAAGACTTTAGCCGAATTAGAAGGCTTATTTTTATGTCCTGTTTACACAAGTAAAGCTATGGCTGGACTAATTGAATATATAAAAAGTGGAACAATAACCGAAAAAGATAGTGTAGTATTTATTCATACAGGCGGAATGCCATTAGTTCATGCATATTACGATATTTTTTAATAAAATTAAGCCCAACACAGGTAATCGTTTCACAAAGCAATAAATCATAATAGTAATTCCAACTTGAAAATACCAGTTGCTACTCAACTGTTTTTTAAATCATTTTGGTTTTCTAAATTCTTTAATTCAAATAATATTGATCTTGAAGATGAAAACCCTAAAATGATTGGATTCCTACCAATAATTATACCCTTGCTTCTTCAATAGTGACTTTTTACCCCATCATATTCACTAACTTATTGTTATACCAAATAAAGCCAAAATATCCCCTTCAAGCTAACACTAAACGAGGAAAACATGTATGATTACGATTATTTGCAAATATATAATCAGATATTTGTAGCAACTGAATAAACCTTTATTTAAGCTTTAATACCCATAACTCTACCTCTTCAGTAGAACGCCAATGTTGGTTTCTTTTTGTTTTTACTGATGCAGCTTTTACTGATTTTTTAAGACATTTATCTAATTCAAAACGCCCCCCGTTAAGGAGTTCATTTTCTATTGGGTGCTCTTTCGTCACGTTTGTTATTTGTCCTAAATTGGAGAATAGTAACACAATCCTACCTTCTGGGAGCAGTCGTTTCTTTGCTTCTACAAAAAAATCAGGAAAGAGTTTGTCATTATAATATATCGCTTCATCAAGGCGATCCAAATCATGTGAGGAAGGTAACCATGGCGGATTAAATACTATCAGTTCGGTTAGTTTCTCCCATTTACCGAATAAATGCCCATAATCAATTTCTATCTTATGAGATAACTTCGTTCCTTTCATTGACTCTTTCAAACCAATAATTGCATTGGGATTCACGTCTGTACCAAATGATTTTTGAAAACCATGCTTCATCAATAATAATGAAAGTACACCACATCCAATCCCTACATCAATTGCAGACTTTTTTGGTCCTTCGTAACGTTTTAACCAATTATCAAAAAGTTGTAAATGCTCAAATCGTGTTGGGAAATAAACCCCATAATACGGATGAACCTTGTTTCTTATTACCGGAATTATAACTCCATTATTATACCATTGCCAAGCACTATTTAAACCTTGAATTTGAGGGAAAGGCAAAAGAAAATCATTCGTTTCAGGATATAATTTTTCTAACCATCCAATCCATGGGGCTTTTTTTACGGTTAATTTGTGTTCTTTAACTTGTATTAATATGAGGTTAGATAATTTTCTATATTCAGAACGAAACTCACGTTGTTCTTGAAAAGATTCATTTGGATGTATATTTTTTAAGTATGATTGCAATTCATTTAAAAGAATCAATCCATTGCTATAAAGGTCCTCTATTAAAATGTACTCACCCGAAAGTAAAGCATCAATAGTTTCTTTAATATCCGTTACTTGTAAAAAAGATCGGATTTCAACTCCTGGTTTTATCGGTTCGGGTCTATTTACTTTTAAGTCGGTATTTGTCATGTCATTTTTCATTACCGCAAAGTAACGACATTCTAGAAGTAGAAAGCGGGAATTGGCTTAAAGATATAAAGTTTGGGTTAATCACCAAATTCCGTGTTTAATTGTAGGGTGACTTGTTGGTTTTTTTTAATTAAAATATTGTATATTCTTATCTCCAACTTCTCTTAAATTATTCCATTGATGATTTTCACCAGATGGACAATTGAAACTACTAGGCTGTGAATTAGTTTGAACTAAAGTTGCACATTTTTAGCATTGATAATTATTCGTAAAACAATTTTTAATTTATAGCTTACTCTTTTCGGTTTTCAGTCTTTTCGTTTTTTTATTTAAAATTTCAAATTGTATTATACTGAAATAGGTTGACCTTTTTTATAGGTTAATTCGTTTTTTATTTATCCAGTTCAACCATTTTTTTAGCCTTTGATTGGCAAAAAATGCTTGAACTTAAAGTTCTGTTTTAAATTTTAAGTTCGAGTAAATTTACTTTATTTTTTCGATACGATTTATATTTGATATTGGGATTGTTATGAACTTCAAAAGGTTTTCTTAAATCGAGGCTAAAATGTGTTCTTAAATTGTTATAAATATAGATAGCTTGGTCAGTTATTTTCGTATGGGTCGTATTGCTCAGTCATACTCATTTTAATGCCATTTTTTTCAGCAAATGTTGTGTATTTAGGATTACAGTATTGAAAACCTCTGTCCTTTAGATTGTCATTATTGTTATTTTTATAACTAAATTTAAAAAGAACGGAGTGAACTTTACCTCTGTCTAGTTCTTTTAGAACTATATTCTGTATTAGTCTCCGTCCTTTTTTTCAGTTACTTAGAACCATATAGAATTTTAGTTTGTCCTTATTAAAGGTCTTAGTTAAAGTAACTATTTATTAACCTTTTAAATAAAAAATTATGAATTTTAAAAATGTTATTGGTATTGATGTTAGTAAAAATACAATTGACGTATGTATACATAACTCACAGTCTTTTAGTCAATTTAAGAATACGAAGAAAGGTTTGGTGCGCTTTCTTGAATGGGTTAAGCAGAATGTAGAAAATCACATGTCAATTTTATTTGTATTTGAACATACCGGTATGTACTCTCATTTACTAACTGTATTTTTAAATGATAAAAAATGCAATTACTTAATAGCTTCTGGATTAGATATAAAACGATCTATGGGTATTACCAGAGGTAAAGATGATATCATTGATGCTAAACGTATTGCTTTATATGGACATCGTTTAAAAGATGAAATTAAACCCTCTAAAAAAAGAGATAATTCAATAACAAAACTCAAATCGTTAATGAGTTTAAAAACTAAATTAATCAAACAACGAGCTTCTTATAAAGCAACATTAGGTGAACAAAAAAGCATATATAAAATTAAAGACTTTAAAACTATTTTTGGTGTACAAGAAAAAATGATTCATTATCTAACTAAACAAATAAAAAATATTGAAACTGAAATTCTCGAAATTATTAATCATGATGATAAATTAAAACACAATCTAACATTAGCTCTCTCAATAAAAGGTATAGGGCTACAAATGGCTACTACAATGATAATTGCAACTGATAATTTTCAAAAATTTGAGAACTGGAGAAAGTTTGCTTCCTATTGTGGTGTTGCACCATTCCCTTATCAATCTGGGACTA
The DNA here is from genome assembly GCA_004195315.1 of Lutibacter sp. Lineage (GTDB taxonomy): Bacteria > Bacteroidota > Bacteroidia > Flavobacteriales > Flavobacteriaceae > Lutibacter. Next base: position 381 of record SDWL01000263.1, on the reverse strand, counting down.
GTATTAAAGGTCGGAATAAGGTCTCTCAATTAGCTAATAAAAAAATCAAGGCATTAATACATATGTGTGCAATAAATGCCATACAGCATAATCCAGAAATGAAAATATATTATGAAAAACGATTGGAATTAGGCAAAAATAAAATGAGTACTATTAATATTATACGAAACAAACTAATTGCTAGAATTTTTGCAGTAATAAGAAGACAAACTCCATACGTAGACATAATGAAGTTTGCTTCGTGAAAAAATATTAAATTTAATTTGTTTTAATCATAGAATACTGAATGATGTATAAGTTGTTTGCCTGGATATTTTCTATTTTTAATAGCCATAGCGAGCGCATCAGTACAAAGAGAAGTTCTCATATGATTATCGAGTT
>SDWL01000262.1 GCA_004195315.1 Lutibacter sp. | reverse complement strand
AGATGTGTATAAGAGACAGGCTCAAATTAACGTAATTTCAAGAAAAGATATTGATGAATTATACCTACGTCATGTGCTGCATTCATTAGGAGTTGCAAAAGTTCAACCGTTTCAATCAAAAGCTTCTATTTTAGATGTTGGTACGGGCGGTGGTTTCCCTGGAATTCCATTAGCTATATTATTCCCTGAAACGAATTTTTATTTGGTAGATTCTATTGGAAAAAAAATTAAAGTAGTAAATGAGGTTGTAACAGCACTTGGTTTAGAAAATGTGAAAGCTGAAGCTATTAGAGCTGAAAATGTTAAGGGTGAGTTTGATTTTATTGTGAGTAGAGCGGTTACAAATATGGATGATTTTGTAAAATGGACACGAACTAAAGTAGCTAAAAAACAGAAACACGAACTAAAAAATGGAATTTTATATTTAAAAGGAGGTGATTTAACAGAAGAGTTAGCAAATTTCACAAAGGCTACTCAATACAATTTAACTGATTTTTTTGAAGACGATTTTTTCGAAACAAAAAAGGTAGTGCACATTCCTTTAAAATATAAATCTAAGAAATCTTAAATTAAACTTGAATTAGATTGAACAAATCTGTTTAACTAAAAAAGTATGACATATGTTATATTTTAGATAAATAATAAAAGGTACTTTTGTCTTAAATTAAATTATAAAATTATGAGTAACGTTAAAGAATGTTTAGTTTGTAAGAAATCTTCAGTTGAAATACCTGTAACAAAATTCTATTATCAAGAAAGCGAATTTTATATTTGTCCGCAACATATGCCAACTATTATACACAATCCTCAACAATTAATTGGGTTAATAGATGGTGCTGATACATTTGAAGGAGTTTAAAAACTTAAGTATAAAAATAAAAAAAGCGCCAATTGGCGCTTTTTTTATTTTTGTATAATCTAGGAAAAAATTTATTCTCCTAAAAATGGATATCTGTAATCTGTTGGTGTTACAAATGTTTCTTTTATAGTTCGGTTACTTACCCAACGTAATAAATTCCAAACAGAACCAGCTTTATCATTAGTTCCAGAACCACGAGCTCCACCAAATGGTTGCTGACCTACAACAGCTCCAGTTGGCTTGTCATTAATATAAAAGTTACCAGCTGCGTTTTCTAATTTATTAGTTGCAATATCAATTACATAACGATCTCCACTAAAAATAGCACCAGTTAAAGCAAACTCACTTGTTTGGTCCACGATATCTAAAACTTCTTCCCATTGCTCATCTTCATAAATATAAATAGTCATAATAGGGCCAAATAACTCATTAGACATTGTTTTATATTGAGGATTTGTTGTTACTATAATTGTTGGTTCAATAAAGTATCCAACTGAATCATCGTAACCACCACCAACAATAATTTCTGCATCAGCATCTTTTTTTGCTTCTTCAATAGCACCTGAAAGTTTTTTGAAAGCTCTATTGTCAATTACAGCATTAATAAAGTTTGAAGTATCTTCAGGAGTTCCCATTTTAAAAGACTTCACATCTTTTAAAACAGATTCTTTAATAGCTGGCCATAAACTTTTTGGTAAATAAGCTCTTGAAGCTGCTGAACATTTTTGACCTTGATATTCAAAAGCACCTCTTGAAATTGCAGTTGCAACTTCTTGTGCATTTGATGACGGATGTGCCCAAATAAAATCTTTCCCACCAGTTTCTCCAACTATTCTAGGGTATGTTTTATAAGTATTCATGTTTTTACCAATAGTTTCCCAGAAACTGTTAAATACTGGTGTAGATCCTGTAAAGTGAACTCCAGAAAAATCAGCACTATTTAATAAAACATCTGTAATAGTTCCTGAATTACCAGTTACCATATTAATAACACCATCAGGTAAACCTGCTGCTTTAAATAATTCCATAATTACTTGAGCAGAATATACTTGAGACCTTGCAGGTTTCCATATAATTACATTCCCCATTAAAGCAGGTGCTGCAGGTAAATTACCAGCAATTGCAGTAAAGTTAAAAGGAGTAATAGCATATACAAATCCTTCTAATGGGCGGTATTCCATACGGTTCCAAATTCCAGGAGAAGAAATAGGTTGGTTGTTATAAATTTCAGTCATAAACTGAACATTAAAGCGTAAAAAGTCAATTAATTCACAAGCAGCATCAATTTCAGCTTGAAAAACATTTTTAGATTGTGCAATCATAGTTGCAGCATTCATTTTATAACGGAAAGGCCCTGCTAATAAATCTGCAGCTTTCAAGAAAATTGCAGCTCTGTGTTCCCAACTTGTTGCAGCCCATTTAACACGTGCTTCAGCAGCAGCTTTTACAGCTAATTCAATATGTTCTTTTTCTGCAAGATGGTATTTTCCAACGCAATGTTTATGATCATGTGGTGGATGAATATCAACTGTATTTCCAGTTCTATATTCTTTTCCTCCAATATAAAAAGGAATGTCTACTTTTTCATTGTACATTTTTTTGTACGTGTCTAACAACGCTTTGCGTTCTGGAGTGCCTGGAGCGTACGAATTAATAGGTTCGTTTATTGCTTTTGGTACATTGTAAAATCCTGTCGCCATTTTTGTAAATATTTTAAATTAAATTTGCTACAAAGTTACAAAAAGAGATTTACTTTTTTTGTGCTAAACTAATACTGAATAAACCAATTTTAATAACATGTGTACTGTTACATTTTTGCCTTTAGCTAATGATAATTTTATTTTAACTTCCAATAGAGATGAACAACGATTACGTGAAACATTTCCTCCGAAAATATATGAGGAAAATGGTATTGAAATGTTATTTCCTAAGGATAAAATTGCTGGAGGTACTTGGATTGGAACAAGTTCTAAAAACAGGTTAATATGTATACTAAATGGTGCTTTTTTAAAGCATAAAAGAAAGGGCATTTACAAAAAAAGTAGAGGGATTATTGGTAAAGATATATTAAAAATAACTAATTTTATTGACCACATAGAGAGCTTAAATTTAGAAGAAATTGAACCTTTTACAATGGTAATTATTGATTGGAATGATACTCAATTAAATATATATGAATTAATTTGGGATGACCACATAAAACACTTCAATAAACTTGAAAATGTACCTAAAATTTGGTCTTCTTCAACCTTGTATAATAGTGAAATAAAGGAAATGCGTAAACAATGGTTTCGACACTGGATTGCTAACAATGAATTTACTTCAGAAAACATTTTAGATTTTCATCATTCAGAAATTGGAGATAAAGAACAATCGGTTTTAATGAAACGTTCTTATGTTGAAACAGTGAGTATTACTTCAGTAAAAAAGCAAAGTAGTACTATTGCTGTCTCTTATACACATCT
>SDWL01000261.1 GCA_004195315.1 Lutibacter sp. | reverse complement strand
AGATGTGTATAAGAGACAGATTAAATATTTCTTACAGTTAATTAACTTGTAAACAAACTATTATATTAAAATATGATTTTTAAATAATAATAGCACTTCAAAAATATATGTTCAGATTTAATACTCAATAATATTTAACTAAACTATAATGAAGCACAAAAAACAAACTGTTTTAAAAACATTATAAAACGATGCAAAAAGTAAGTAAATAGTGATTTTTATTTAAAATAAAATAAAATATCTAAAAACAAACGCAATTTTAGCTTCAAATCACCAATTTTAAACGCTATATTTTTATTCTTTTATAGATTTAAAGTTCAATTATCTAAAAATAAAAGGACGTTTTTTTCAATTCTATTCATAACATCACTAACATCTGATTTTACAAAATTTTCACCTGTAATATTTTCGTATAATTCAATATAACGCTCAGAAATCTCGTTAATTTTTTCATCAGTCATTTCAGGAACTTTTTGCCCTTCTAATCCTTGAAAATCATTTGCAATTAACCATTGACGCACAAATTCTTTGGATAATTGTTTTTGAACTTCACCTTTACTTTGTCTTTCTTCATAACCTTCAGCATAAAAATAACGTGAAGAATCTGGTGTATGAATTTCATCAATTAAAACAATTTTACCATCTTTGGTTTTTCCAAATTCGTATTTTGTATCTACTAAAATTAAACCACGTTTAGCTGCAATTTCAGTTCCTCGCTTAAATAAAGCTTTGGTATAATTCTCTAAAACTTTGTAATCTTCTTTTGAAACAATTCCTTTAGCAATTATATTTTCTTTTGAAATATCTTCATCGTGATCTCCTTCTTCAGCTTTTGTAGCTGGTGTAATAATTGGTTCAGGAAATTTATCATTTTCTTTCATACCTTCCAGCATTGAAACTCCACATAATAAACGTTTTCCAGCATTATATTCACGTGCTGCATGACCTGACAAATATCCACGAATAACCATTTCAACTTTAAAAGGAGTACACATATAACCAATGGCAACATTTGGATCTGGAATAGCAATAATCCAATTGGGAACAATATCTTTAGTTGCTTCCATCATTTTTGAAGCAATTTGATTTAAAATTTGACCTTTAAACGGAATTTGTTTTGGCATAACAACATCAAAAGCTGAAAGTCTATCTGAAGCAATCATCACCAAAATTTCATCGTTCAAGTTGTAAACTTCTCTTACCTTTCCTTTATAAACCGATTTTTGATTTGGAAAATTAAATGCTGTATTGTTAATTGTATTACTCATTTTATTGTTGAATTTTGTAATTGTTATGTTTCATGTGAATTTCTGCCTATGTAGAAATGACAAAATCGCATTCTTTCTAATTATTAATTGATAACTCATTTATTATTCTCCTACTTCTAAATTTTTATAAGCTGAAATTATTGCTTTTACCAATCTGTGTCTTAAAACATCTTTATCGTCTAAATATACAAATCCAATTCCTTTAACTTCTTTCAATGTAAGCATTGCTTCTTTTAATCCAGAAACTTGTCGTCTAGGTAAATCAATTTGTCCTGGATCACCATTAATTACAAATTTTGCGTTTTTCCCCATACGAGTTAAAAACATTTTCATTTGATTGTGTGTGGTGTTTTGTGCTTCATCTAAAATTACAAAAGCATTATCCAAAGTTCTACCACGCATAAATGCTAATGGTGCAATTTGTATAACTCCCTTTTCTATATATGAATCTAATCTTTCAAATGGAATCATATCACGCAGAGCATCATATAGAGGTTGCATATATGGATCTAATTTTTCTTTTAAATCACCCGGTAAAAAACCTAAATTTTCACCTGCTTCAACAGCTGGACGTGTTAATATAATTCTTTTAACCTCTTTTTCTTTTAATGCTTTAACTGCCAATGCAACAGCTGTATACGTTTTACCCGTTCCCGCAGGACCAATAGCAAAAAGCATATCGTTTTTCTCCATCAATTCAACCATTTTTCGTTGGTTGACCGTTTGAGCTTTAATTAAGTTTCCGTTTACGCCATGAACCAAAACGCCATCAGCTAATTTTGAACTTTTATGTTCATTACCATTTGATGTTAAAATACGTTCAATACTATTTTCATCTAACTTATTATAACGGTTAAAATAAGTAATAAGCATACCTAACCGTTTTTCAAATTCATCTAATATCTCCTTCTCTCCGTAGGCTTTAAGTTCATTACCTCTAGCTACAATTTTAAGCTTAGGATAGTATTTTCGTAAAATTTCTACATTTGCATTTTGAGTCCCAAACAAATCGTTTGGATTTATCTCTGTCAGTTCAATTATACGTTCGTTCAAATGATTTAGATGTTAAGTTATAATAATAATTTGTATGCTAAATAACCGAATATTTCATTAGATTTGCATAACAAATGTAATAAATATCAAATAACAAACTTCTAATCTATAGTAATAAGTTTTAAACATTTTATTAAGGATTTGCAATTGTTATTATCAAAATAAATTCGCTAGTATTTTAATATGTCTATAATAACTCTAACAACTGATTTTGGGATTAAAGACCATTTCGTTGGCGCCGTAAAAGGAACTATTTACAGCGAATTGCCCGATGCTAGAATTGTTGATATATCACATCAAATCTCACCATTTAATATAACTGAAACAGCTTATATTTTAAAAAATGCTTATAAAAGCTTTCCTGATGGAAGCATTCATATTATTGGTGTAGATTCTGAATTAAATGACGAGAATAAACATATTGCTTTAAAGCTTGATAATCATTATTTTATATGCCCAGACAATGGCGTAATATCATTATTAGCTTCAGAAATTAAGCCTGAAAAAATTGTTGAAATAAATATTCACGATCGTGTTGAGACAAGTTTTCCTGTACTAGATGTTTTTGTAAAAGTTGCTTGTCATATTGCCCGTGGAGGCACTTTAGAAATTATTGGCAAAGTTATACCTGAATTTAAGCAGCTAACTGAATTGCAGCCGAATGTTTCACCAGACAACCATACAATTTCAGGCAATATAATTTATGTTGATAACTATGGAAATTCAATTAGTAATATTAGCGAAAAATTATTTCAAGAAATAGGAAAAGGACGTAATTTTGAAGTGCTTGCAAATAGATATACTTTTAAAAAAACATATACTAAGTACAGTGACATTGTTGATTTTTCATTACCAAAAGAACAACGCCAAAAAGACGGAAGTAGAATGGCTATTTTTAATTCAGAAAATTATTTAGAAATTGCAATGTACAGAAGTAATTCTAATACTGTTGGAAGCGCTTTTTCACTTTTAGGATTAAACTATAGAGACTGTCTCTTATACACATCT
>SDWL01000018.1 GCA_004195315.1 Lutibacter sp. | reverse complement strand
GCCTATCATACATTACAATGCTTCCAGCAACAGAAACATTTAAACTTAAAGTAGATTTAAATTTTACTAAAAAATGAGATTTTTCAATTGCAACTTTTGATAATCCGTGATCTTCTGCCCCTAGTAAATATATGCAACGCCTTGGATGTTTAAAAGTTTCTAGAGGTTCAGATTTTTCATCTAATTCAACTCCAACCAACATTGCACTCTTTGGTAAATTCTTGTAAAAATCATTGAAAGTATCATAATGAAAATAAGGCATTGCTCCAGTTGCTTTATGTGTATCACAAGCTTGTTTGGCATAACGATTGCCTATTGTAAAAATAAAACTAGCGCCCATATTTTGTGCTGAACGCCATAAAACGCCTAAGTTTTCTGGAGTTTTACCATTTTGAATACCAATCCCAAAAAAACCTTGCTCTAAATTGTTAATCATTTATTCTTCGTCAACATTCGTTTAATTTCATTCAACTTCATTAATGCTTCAATTGGTGTAAGTGTATCAATATTAATAGTAAGAATTTCTTCTTTTATATCTTCTAATAAAGGATCATCTAACTTAAAAAAGCTTAATTGCATATCTTCTTCCGAAGCATTTTTTAAGGTTTCTTTTACATCTTCATTGGTGTGATTTTTCTCTAACTGTTTCAACATTTTGGATGCTCTATGAATTACAGAAGAAGGCATTCCTGCTAATTTTGCAACATAAATACCAAAACTATGTTCACTTCCACCAGAAACTAATTTTCGTAAGAAAATAACTTTATCTTTTAATTCTTTTACTGAAACATTGAAGTTTTTAACGCGATCAAATGTGTTGGTCATATCATTTAATTCGTGATAATGAGTAGCAAACAATGTTTTTGCTTTTGAAGGATGTTCATGTAAATATTCAGCAATCGCCCAAGCTATTGAAATACCATCATAGGTACTTGTTCCACGTCCAATTTCGTCTAATAAAACCAAACTTCTTTCGGAAATATTATTCAAAATACTTGCAGTTTCGTTCATTTCAACCATAAAAGTAGATTCACCCATGGAAATATTATCACTAGCACCAACTCGTGTAAAAATTTTGTCAACAATACCAATTCTTGCATTTTGAGCGGGCACATAACTTCCCATTTGAGCCAATAATACAATCAGTGCTGTTTGCCTTAAAATAGCTGATTTACCACTCATATTTGGGCCGGTAATCATAATAATTTGCTGTAAATTTCTATTTAAAACAACATCATTAGCAATATATTCTTCACCAATTGGTAACTGTTTTTCAATAACAGGATGACGACCATTTTTAATTTCTAAATCGGTACTTTCATCTAATTGTGGTCGTACATAATTATACTGTTTTGCAATTTCAGCAAAAGAACTTAAACAATCAATTTGAGCTATTAATTGCGCGTTTAATTGTATAGGTTGAATGTAATCTAACAGTGAACTAATAAGTTCCGCAAAAAGCTCATGTTCAAGTTTGTTAATTTTTTCTTCAGCACCTAAAATTTTGATTTCGTACTCTTTTAATTCTTCAGTAATATAACGCTCGGCATTTACCAATGTTTGTTTACGAATCCATTCCTCAGGAACTTTATCTTTATGTGTATTTCTTACTTCAATATAATACCCAAAAACATTGTTAAAAGCTATTTTTAATGAAGTAATTCCAGAACTCTCTATTTCACGAGCTAACATAGCATCTAAATACTCTTTTCCTGAAGTTGAAATAGCTCTAAGTTCATCTAATTCCTCAGAAATCCCAAAAGAAATAGAGTTCCCTTTGTTAATATTTACAGGCGCATCTTCATTTAAAGTCTTTGTAATTTTTTCACGAAGTGTATCGCAATTTTGTAATTGCTCACCAATCATTTTTAAAGATTCGTTATCACTTTTTTCAGCAGCTTCTTTTATGGGAATTATAGCATTTAGTGAGTTTTTAAGCAATACAACTTCTCTTGGATTTACTTTTCCAGTTGCTACTTTTGAAACCAGACGTTCAATATCACTAATTTGCTTTATTTGATACGTTGCCAACTCAAAAAACTCATCATTATCAATAAAATATTTTACAATATCGTGACGTTTTTTAATTCTATTAATGTCTTTTAAAGGCAAGGCTAGCCAACGTTTTAATAACCTTCCACCCATTGGTGAAATTGTTTTATCAATAACATCTAACAATGTTACTGCGTTTACAGAGGTTGAATTGTATAATTCTAGATTTCGAATGGTAAATCTGTCCATCCAAACATAATTATCTTCTGAAATACGATTAATAACCGAAATATGGTCTAACTTGTTATGTTGAGTTTCAGACAAATAAAATAACACAGCTCCTGAAGCTATAATCGCGTCGTTTAAATCATCTATACCAAAACCTTTTAATGTTTTTACTTTGAAATGGTTTGTTAAAGTTTCAAAAGCATATTCAGTTTGAAAAATCCAATCTTCTAAGTAAAACGTATAAAATCGATCCCCAAAAAGTTCATTAAATTTAATTTTGTGTTGTTTTTGAACCAATACTTCACTCGGACTAAAATTTTGCAACAACTTATCAATATATTCAGAATTTCCTTGTGCTGTTAAAAATTCACCTGTTGAAACATCTAGAAAAGAAATACCAATATATTTTTTACCAAAATGAACAGAAGCTAAAAAATTATTAGTTTTAGATTGTAAAACTTCATCATTTAAAGCAACTCCGGGAGTTACTAATTCTGTAACGCCACGTTTAACAATGGTTTTAGTCATTTTTGGATCTTCCAACTGATCGCAAATAGCAACTCGCATTCCAGCTTTTACTAACTTTGGTAAATAGGTGTTTAATGAATGATGTGGAAAACCAGCCAATGCCGTTTCAGTTTCACTTCCTGCGCCACGTTTGGCTAAAATAATTCCTAAAACTTTTGAAGCTTTTTTTGCGTCTTCACCAAAAGTTTCATAAAAATCACCAACTCTAAATAGTAACATTGCATCAGGATATTTAATCTTAATAGCATTGTATTGTTTCATTAAAGGAGTGACTTTCTTGTCTTTTGCTACCAATTTTTTACGAAATTAAGTTAGTTTTGCGAAGTTACATTTTTTTCGTTTACATAGAAATGTTTTGACGCAATGCATTTCAACAATTAAACCGTTACCCAACTAAACGATTAAACAATTAAATAATGAGAAAATTAAAAAACAGTGAATTAGGAAGGTTGAATGTTGAGGAATTTAAACAAACTGATAAAATTCCGTTAATTGTTGTGCTAGATAATATTAGAAGCTTAAACAATATTGGTTCTGTTTTTAGAACAAGTGATGCTTTTTTAATTGAAAAAATTTATTTGTGTGGAATAACAGCAAAACCACCACATAAAGACATTCATAAAACAGCATTGGGAGCAACTGAATCTGTTGAGTGGGAATATATTGAAGATACACTTGAACTTATTCAAAGATTAAAAGATTTAAAAGTTCAAATTTTGGCTATTGAACAAGCTAAAAATAGCACTATGTTACAAGATTTTAGCATTGAACCAAATCAAAAATATGCAGTTATTTTTGGAAATGAGGTAAAAGGCGTTCAACAAAAAGTAGTTTCAACTTCTAATTATTGTATTGAAATTCCACAGTTTGGGACTAAACATTCTTTAAATATTTCGGTAAGTGTTGGTGTAGTTTTATGGGATTTATTTAAGAAATTTAGGTGTTAAAATCCGAGCATCAGTTTCGCTATAAAAAAGAACAAGAATATCCCGAAAATATCATTGCTTGTTGTTATAAATGGACCGGTTGCAATTGCTGGATCAATTCCTCTTTTATCTAAGATAATTGGCACAAAAGTCCCTATTAAGGAAGCTACAATAATTACTAATAACATTGAAATTGCTACAGTAAAGCTGAATTTTATATCCATATCAGTTGCAAAACCAAAAACCATTACTAAAATGCCCAAAACAATTCCACTTATTAAACTTAAACTAACCTCTTTAATTAAACGACTAAATAGACTTCCTTTTATTATGTCATTAGCTAAACCTTGAACCACAATTGCACTTGATTGAACACCTACATTACCAGCCATTGCTGCAATTAGCGGTGTAAAAAAGAACAATCTTTTATATTCAGGATTTGCCATAAATTCTTCATAACCTTCCATAATAAACACTGATCCAAGTCCTCCAAATAAGCCTAATATTAGCCAGGGTAAACGAGCTCTAGTTAATTCTAAAATAGTATCATCGGCTTCTACATCTTCGGTAATACCAGCAGCTAATTGGTAATCTTTTTCAGCTTCTTCTTTAATCACATCAACAATATCATCAATGGTAATTCTACCCATTAAACGACCTAATTCATCTATAACGGGAATAGCTTCCAAGTCATATTTTTGCATAATTTTTGCTACATCTTCAACGTCATCATTTACATTTACGGAATCTACTTTTTTTATAAAAATATCTTTAATTGGTGATCTGGTTGATGTTGTTAGTAAATCTTTTAGTGAAAGTCGCCCTTTTAAAATATCGTTGTCATCAACAACATAAATAGAATGAACACGAGAAACTTCTTCAGCTTGTGCACGCATTTCTTTAACACAAGTAAGTACATTCCAGTTTTCGTTTACTTTTACCAATTCTTTTGCCATTAAACCACCAGCAGTATCTTCATCGTAACGTAAAAGTTCTACAATTTCTTTAGCGTGTTCAGCATCTTCAAGATGTGAGATTACTTCTCTTTTTTGTTCATCAGAAAGTTCAGAAATAATATCTGCTGCATCATCTGTATCTAATTCATCAATTTCTTCAGCAATTTCTTTTGATGAAAGCCCTTTTAATATTTTTTCACGTTCATCTTCATCTAGTTCAGCAATTACATCGGAAGTTTTATCACTATCTAATAATTTTATTAAATAAAGTGATTCATCAGTATTTAATTCTTCAATAATTTCAGCAATATCTGCATAATGCACATCTTCTAATAAATTTAAAAGAGCATCATTTTTTTGTTCAGCAATTAATTGTTGAATTTCTTGAATATATTCTTTTGTAATTTCAAACTGCATCTTTTTCTATTTTAGAAGTAAGACTAATGAATTCTTGAACAGAAAGTTGTTCTGGACGTTTTGCAAAGATAGTATCTTCTCTTAAACTATCCGATAAATTCATTGTTTTTAAACTATTACGCAGGGTTTTTCTACGTTGTTGAAAAGCAGTTTTTACAACTCTATAAAATAGTTTTTCATCAACAGGTAAAGTATAGTTTTCTTTTCTAGTCAATCTAATTACACCAGATTCTACTTTTGGAGGCGGATTAAAAACGGTTGGAGGAACGGTAAATAAATACTCCACATCATAAAATGCTTGAGTAAGAACCGATAGAATTCCATACACTTTGCTGCCTTCTTTTTCTGCAATTCGCTTGGCAACTTCTTTTTGAAACATTCCTGAAAATTCAGGAATTTGATGTCTATTTTCTAAGGTTTTAAATACAATTTGAGTGGAAATATTATAAGGAAAATTTCCAATAATTGCGACTTGTTCTTTTCCAAAATGCTCAGATAAATCAATTTTTAAAAAATCTTTTGAAATAATTCTATTTGCTAAATTTAAATAATGAGCTTGTAAATACTCAACAGATTCAGCATCAATTTCTATAACGTGTGTGGTGTATTTTTTTTTGAGTAAGTATTTTGTTAAAACACCCATTCCTGGGCCAATTTCTAATACATTTTCATAATCATTTCTGGTTAAACTATCTGCAATTTGTTGTGCAATAAGTTCATCAGTTAAAAAATGTTGCCCTAGGTATTTTTTTGCTCTTACACTCATAAATTAGTTTTTAAAACTCATACTAAATTGTTCACTTATTACTTTTAATTCGGTTCTAAAAGCCACAAATTTATCACTAAAAAGTCTCATACTTTCATCACGTAATCTGGGAGCATTTTCTTTATAATATTCTTGCAAAGTTTCTAAACTATCAGTTGTGTATTGTACAGAATATGTGGTTCCGCCCATTTCTTCATCAATGATAACTTGGCTCATTTTAGCATTGCTGAATTTTCCTGTTGCAAGCATATCTGGAATGTGTTTTTCTTTCATCCATTTTAGCCATTCATCATGAACAGTTTCATCAATATTCGTTGTGACGTTGTAGATATACATAATTTTATGAAAGATTTAAAAATTGATATTTTGATTTTTTATTCTATTAATTAGTGGTGTCGCCTCTTAGATTTCTGAATTTTTTACGAGCTTCAACCAAAAAAATACTAGACGGATATTCAAAGATAATTTTTTGATAGTATTCTTTAGCTTTTTCTAAATTATTTAATTTATTTAAATACAGTTCGGCTAAATAATAATGCGCGTCATCAGCCAAAATATCTTCGTTGTTAATTCTTATAATTTGAAGATAGTTAGCTTCGGCCTTATTAAACTGATTTGTTTTTTCAAACAATTTAGCTTGTTTAAATAAAGCTTCATCTTCTATAGGATGCCCTTTATAGTTATTTAAAACTACTTGTAATGTATCTATTGCTTGTTGGTTTTTATTTTGAAAAGACAATAAGTCAGCAGTAGCATAGGTTTTTAATGCAATTTTCAAACTGTCTTTTACCGCGTTGTCTGTTATTAACAAATTTAAATCTAACGCATCATTTGCTATGAGTTGAGATGTGGAATTTTTTAACACTTTTAATTGAGATTGGGCCCAATCAAAATCACCTTTAAAATAGGAAGTTTGTGCTATTTTAAAACGTGCTGCTTGTCCAATAGTATGATTTTTTAAATCGTTTTGAACTTGTGTGTAATGAATTAAAGCACTGCTAAATTTATTAGTAAATACCAACATATTAGCCAGTTTCGTTTTTAAATGTCCTTTTTGAAATTGGTTAATAGGTAATTTAAGTGCTTCTTTTAAAATTGAAATAGCCTTATCTGGTTCATTTGCTTTAAAAGCTAAAAATTCAGCATAAATTGCTTGTATATTTACAGTTTCAATATTCTTTCCATATTGATTGAAAAGTTGTTGAAATTGAGCTTCAATTGCTTCAATTGAAGCATCCATTTTCATATCAATTTCTAATAAATATAATTTTGAAAGTAATTCAGTTTCTAAATTAGTAGTATTTTGTAAAACATAGTGGAAGCAACTTTTTGTAACTTCATAAGCTTTATCTTCAAACGCAATTTTCCCAATTTCAATAATACTGTTTAAATCTCCTGAATTTCTTTTGTGTAACGCTTTTTCTTGAACAAGTGCTTTATTGTATTCTTTTTGCTGCATAAAAAGCCAACTCAATAACTCACTCCAACTATTTTGCGGATTGTTTTGCAATCGTTTTAGCAGCAATCGTTTTAAAGATATATTATGTTCGTTTTGGGGGTCTTCTGAAATAAATTTGCCGATATAATTTTTTGCCGTAGACATATAATTTTCATTACTAGAAACCAACTCTAAATAGGTGTTAAGCATATTTTCTATTTCACCTTTTTCACCATAAATAAATGCTATTTGAAAATTGTAATTCACATTTGAGTTTAATGTCATTGCTTTTTTATAAGCTAGTAATGCATAATCGAGCAGATGATTATCTTGAAAAGTTTTACCAACTAAATAACCTGAATTTGGCAATTTTTCAATTGTTTTAATTGCTTTTTCGTAATATAAAACTGCACTGTCTTGTACATGTTGTAGCTGATAACTATAACCCAGCTCAACATATAAATATTCCTGATTTGGGTAACTTTCTAATTGTTTATTTACAACTGTATTTATTTCATCGAAATTTTCTAATTGATGATAACAATTAATTAAGTAGTTAAGGTAGTTTGTATTATAAGGGTGTTTTTCATGTAAAACTTTATAAATTGAAGCTGATTTTTCATAGTCGCTATTGCTAAAATATTGAAATGCCAATTGTGGTTCCTGAGCATAAATTTGCAAAGAAAAATAGCATAAAAATATGAATAGAATATTGCGCATTTACTATTTTTTATTCAACCAAAGATAACTAAACAAGTGTTAAAGTTTTTATAAAACCAGAGTATTCTCTAACAACCTTTGTAACATTTTGGCACAGAAATTGTCTATATAAAATGAATAACTAAATTTTATAAAAATGAAAGAACTAATCAAACAATATGAAACTGCAAAAAACAAAGCGTTACAATTCATGCAAAAAGGGCAAATAAATAACTATTTTAATGCATTAGTTGAAATGAATTATTACAAAAAAATGATAACAGTTAGCGCTAATTAATTATATCAAAACCACAATATGGCACTAATGCTTCTGGTATTTTAATTCCTTCAGGGGTTTGGTAATTTTCTAATAAACCAGCCAAAACACGTGGTAATGCTAATGAACTACCATTTAGTGTGTGTGCTAATTCACTTTTACCTTCGTTGTTTTTAAAACGAAGTTTTAATCGGTTTGCTTGAAATGATTCAAAATTTGAAACTGAACTAACTTCTAACCAACGATCTTGAGCTGTTGAAAACACTTCAAAATCGTATGTTAAAGCAGACGTAAATCCAATATCACCACCACACAAACGTAATATTCTATAAGGTAATTTTAATTCTTTTAAAATGTCTTTTATATGATTTACCATACTATCTAAAGCAGCATTAGAATTACTAGGGTGTTCAATTCTAACAATTTCAACTTTATCAAATTGGTGCAATCTGTTTAATCCACGAACGTGGGCACCATAAGAACCTGCTTCACGTCTAAAACAAGGTGTGTAAGCTGTTTTACAAATTGGAAATTCATCTTCCTTTAAAATAACATCTCTAAAAATATTTGTTACAGGAACTTCAGCAGTAGGAATTAAATATAAATTATCTTGTGCGTCATGATACATTTGTCCTTCTTTATCGGGTAATTGTCCCGTTCCAAAACCCGAAGCTTCGTTAACTAAAAGAGGAACTTGAACCTCATCATAACCAGCAGCAGTATTTTTATCTAAAAAGTAATTGATTAATGCACGTTGTAATTTCGCTCCTTTTCCTTTGTAAACAGGAAAGCCAGCACCTGCAATTTTATTTCCAAGTTCAAAATCAATAATATCGTATTTTTTTGCTAATTCCCAATGTGGTAAAGCACCTTCGTGTAACGTTGGAATTTCCCCTTCTTGAAAAACGTTTTGATTGTCTTCTTCTGAAGTTCCTCCAGGAACAATTTCATTAGGAATATTAGGAATTAAGTATAATAATTCTTGTAATTCGGTTGCTTTATTTTGAAGAGATTCCGTTAAATCTTTAGACTTATCTTTTAATAAAATCGTTTTTTGTTTTAAAATAGTAGCTTTTTGACTTTCACCAGATTTAAATAATTGCCCAATCTCTTTTGATAATTTATTAGATTCAGCTAAAATAGCATCCAATTCTGTTTGAATGGCTCTTCTTTCTTCATCCGCCGAGATTGTTTTATCAACTAATTCTTCTGCATTCTTTAAATTTCTTTTTGCTAAACCTTTTAAAACAATTTCTTTATTTTCTCTAATAAAAGCTACTTGTAACATTGCTATTTTCCTTTAATTGAAAGGCAAATTTAAGAAATTGAAGTGAAAACAAGCTAATTAGTTACATTTGATTTTAAAGAAATTGTTTCACTAATTTTTGAAATAATTTGAGGTACTTCTTTTATGCTAAACTCAATATCAATTTTTACAGTGTTTTTGCCAGATTTTTCAATTTTAAAATTTCCATTATTAATTGGATAATAACCAGTTTCTCCTTTGCAATAACACAAGCGACCAAAGTATAATTTTATAGTTTGAAGCTCTTTACTTGTTAATGAAATTTCAGTAATTGTTTTATTTAGTTCAGCGTAAACAATTTCTGTATAATTGCTGTCTTGTGTGTTTGGAACAAGATTTTTTTTATAAGTATATTTTAAAATAGTTTTTTCACCTTCAGTAATTATAGGATATGAATTACCAAATTCATCTTTTTTAAATTCTAATAATTTGTTTGGAATTAACTCTATAGAACATTCTGCATTTTCTGGGCAATTAATAGTTTTTGTATAAACAGTTTCATTCAACGCGAAATTTATAGTTTGAATAGGTTTGCAAGAGCCAAAAAATACGATAATCAGTAGCAATATGTTTTTCATTGGTTGAATTTACAACAATTATGAATCAAAAACCAAACCACTTATAATCTCTAATGATTTTTCTTTGTCTTTTTGAAGTTGATTTTTAAGTAGATCAACCGATTCAAATTTTTGCTCATCACGTAAATAGCTTAAAATAGCTATCTGAATTGTTTCCCCGTATAAATCTTTATTAAAATCAAAAAAATGTATCTCAATGGTTTGGTTTATTCCACTAACTGTTGGGCGAAAACCAATATTCATCATACCAAAAATTGTGTTATTTTTAATCTTTGCTTTCACTACATAAGCTCCTGTTTTTGGAAGCAATTTATAGGATTCTTTAATGTGTAAATTTGCCGTTGGAAAACCAATTTTTTTACCTAAATTTTTTCCTTTAACCACTTCGCCAGTTAGCATAAAATGATATCCTAAATAATTGTTTGCTTTTTCAATATTTCCAGTTTCAATAGCTTTTCTAATTCTAGTTGAACTTACAGCAGAATTATCAATATCTTTTTGAGATATTTTTTGAACTTTAAACCCTAGTGTTTTCCCGTACCTTTCTATTTGCTCAAAATCACCTTCTCTATTTTTTCCGAAGCTATGATCGTAGCCTATAATAAGTTTTGAAATTTTTAATGTGTCTACCAAAATAGATTTTACAAAATCTAAGGCAGTTTTTTTTGCGAATTCCTCAGTAAATTGTTGAATAATTAGTGTTTCTAGGCCTATTTTTTCTAATAATTTAATTCGCTCATCAATAGTATTTATTAGTTTAATGTCTATATTATTTTTCAATACCATTCTGGGGTGTGGAAAAAAAGTTAACAAAACCGGAATTGCATCATTTAAAATAGCACTTTCTACTAAATTTTTAATCACCTTTTGGTGTCCAACATGTACACCATCAAAAGTACCAATAGTAACAAATGTGTTTTTGTTTGATTTGTATGTAGATAAATCGTTAAAAATTTTCAAAATGAAAAATTGGTTTGGTTACTACGAATGTGTAAAAATACTTTTTTTAATTAAAAAGAAGTATCTGAAGGCTGATATTAATTGTTAAGCGAATAAAAAAAATTATATTTGTAGTTACTTGACACCCCAATTATAGTAGTTATGAAATATACAAACAAAAACCATTTGCTTTTTACACTTTTTTTAGTGTTAATATTTTTTTCAGTAAAAGCTCAAGATTCAGATATTTTTTGGTCTAAAACTTCAGCATTAGAGAAAAGTGCAACTAAAAAAATTGAACAAAAATCGATTCCAAATGAGTTTGGGTTGTACCAATTAAATTTAAAAACACTTAAAAGTAAGTTAATTAATGTCCCTGAAAGAAAAGGAAAATTAACAAAATCTAGTACCGTAATAAGTTTTCCAACTGAAAATGGAGAATTAGCAAAGTATCAGATTTTTGAAGCGCCAATTATGGAAGAAGGTCTTCAAAAAAAATATCCAAATATAAAAACGTATGTGGGAAAAGGTATTGACAATCCAAATTCTATAGTTAGGCTTAGTGTAACTTCCTTAGGATTGCATGCCATGATTTCGCAAAAATCTGGTGAGATGCTTTATATAGATCCTTATACGTTAAATAAAGAAACATATATTACGTACACGAAGAAAAATTTACCTGTACCAGAACAATTTGAATGTAAAGTAGAAGAATTTACTAAAGCTACAAATACTGATTTATCAAATACAATTGCAAAAGTTGAAAATGCAAATGATGGAATTTTAAGAACTTTTAGGTTGGCAGTTGCAACTACAGGTGAATACTCTCAATTTCATTTAAATGACCAAGGTATAAGTGCAACAGCAACTGATACAGAAAAAAAAGAAGCGGTATTATCTGCTATTGCTTTAACAATGACGCGCGTCAATGGAATTTTTGAAAGAGATGTAGCTTTAACAATGGTGTTAGTTGCAAATAATGATAGTATTATATTTTTAGATGCTGAAACTGATAATTTCACCAATGATGATGGAAATGTATTAATAAATGAAAGTCAGACAGTAATTGATGCAAATATAGGTACAGCAAACTATGATATTGGACATACTTTTAGCACAGGAGGAGGAGGTTTAGCGACTTTAGGCTCTCCATGTAGCTCAACCATTAAAGCTAGAGGAATAACAGGTTTAAATAGCCCAATAGGAGATCCTTATGCTGTTGATTTTGTAGCGCATGAAATGGGACATCAATATGGTGCAAATCATACTTTTAACAGTGATGCCGGAGGTTGTGGCGGCGTCCCTTCAAATAGAAATGATGCAACAGCGGTTGAACCGGGTAGTGGCTCAACAGTTATGGCTTATGCTGGACTCTGTTTCCCTAACAATATTCAAAATTTTAGTGATGCATATTTTCATTTAGTAAGCATCAGAGAAATGTGGGCTAACATTTCAACAGGAAATAGTGATTGTGGTTCACCAACCTCGGTAAGTAATAGTACACCAATAATAGATGCATTATCCAATTATACGATACCAATTTCAACTCCTTTTATTCTTAATGCAAGTGCTTCAGATATTGATGGAGATGATTTAACATATACTTGGGAACAATTAGATACTGAAATTACAGCACACCCATTGGTGTCAACAGCTACTGGCGGCCCTGCGTTTAGATCGCAATCGCCAACAAGTTCTTCAATGCGATATTTTCCAGCACAAAGCACTGTAATAGCTGGAAATTCTTCTTCTACTTGGGAAGTTTTACCTTCTGTAGCTAGAATAATGCAATTTGGCGTAACTGTTAGAGATAATAATTTACCTGTTGGACAAACTGCTAGTGAAGAAACTACAATAACTGTTGATGGTACTTCAGGGCCTTTTAAAGTTACCTCTCAACCGTTAGCAGTTGTTTGGAATGCAGGAACAGCGCAAACTGTAACTTGGGATGTTGCAAATACAAATATTTCACCTATAAGTTGTTCTTTTGTAAATATTTTATTTTCTGAAGACAACGGTTTAACATACCCAATTACATTAGCTTCTAATATAAGTAATAATGGTTCCTATGAAATTGTAGTCCCAAACAATTCTACCTCTTCTGGAAGAATAAAAGTTGAAAGTGTAGGTAATATATTCTACGCTTTGAATTCAGCTGTTATTACAATTCAAACTTCAGAATTTATTATGAATTTCGCCTCATATAATGAGGCAATTTGTAGTCCTAATTCCGTAATTTACACATTTACTTACAATACTTTTTTAGGTTTTAATGAATCTACTACTTTTTCAGCATTAAACAACCCTATAGGTTCATCAGTAGTATTTAGCCCTGTTTCAGCAACTGTAGATGGAACTTCAGTTGTAATGACTATAAATGGGATTGAAGATAATGACATTGGAAATTATTCAGTTTCTGTTATAGGAACTTCTGCTTCAACAACAAAAAATACAGTTGTAAATTTAGATGTTTATTCTTCAACAATAGATACACCTAATTTGGTTTCTCCTTTAAACAATTCAACAAGTGTTTTAAAACCATATACATTAAATTGGGATAGTGAGGTAAATGCATTGAATTATGAATTACAAATTTCAGACAACAATTCATTTTCAACCATAATTGAAACTGCTATAATTAATACGAATTTTTATGTACCTACATCCTTGCAAATAAATACTACTTATTATTGGAGAATAAAATCAAAAAATAGTTGTGGAGAAAGTAGCTTTTCAGGTATTTACAATTTTACTACTGCAAATGAAACATGTGGGTCTTTTACTTCAACAGACACACCTTTAGAAATACCTGATAATAAATCTACTGGTGCAAGTTCAATAATTAATAGCGTTGAAAATAAAATAATTACAGATATTAATGTCACCGTAAATATTACACATACTTATACTGGTGATTTAACATTAATATTAATTAGTCCAAAAGGCACTCAAGTGGTTTTAGCGAATCAATTAGGAAACGAATATGGAATAGTTGGTTATGGTGAGACTATTTTTGATGATGCAAGCTTAGTAGCAATTAGTTCAGGCGTAGTTCCTTTTACAGGCGTATTTTCACCTCAGGAAAATTTATCTAATTTTAACAACGAAGAATCATTTGGAAATTGGACTTTAAAAGTTGTCGACGGCGTACTTGTAGATACTGGGACCATTGAAAATTGGACCATTGAAATTTGTGGTGTTAATTTACCTGATGACACTGATAATGACGGTGTTGATAATTCAATAGATAACTGTATTGATACACCAAACACAGATCAAGCAGATACAGATAACGACGGAATTGGAGATGTTTGTGATATAACACCTAACGGAGATGATGATAACGACGGAGTTGATAATGCCATTGACCTTTGTTTTGGAACAACGGCAGGAGCAATGGTAGATAACTCTGGTTGTTTTACACTATCTTCAGATAATTTTAATATAGAAGTTACTAGTGAAACTTGCCCAACTGAAGACAACGGACAAATTTCAATTTCTGCAACAGCTACATATACTTATACAACAACAATTAATGGCGTTAATTATACATTTGATAATAACAATGAAGTATTAGCTATTAGTTTACCTCCAGATATTTATACTGTTTGTATTTCAGTTACAGGAGAAACATTTGTACAATGTTTTGATGTAGAAGTTATAGCAGGAGAATTAATTGTAGCAGATGCTACAGTTGCATTAAACAAAGCATCTATAAATATTAAAACAGGAACTGCTCCTTTTACTATTTATGTAAATGGAGAAGAGAATTTTACAACAAATTCTCCCCTATTTAATGTTGATGTAAAACATGGAGATATTGTTGAAGTTAAAACCGCTGTTTCTTGTGAAGGAATTTATAGTAAAACTATTAAGTTATTAGATGAAATAATAGCCTATCCGAATCCAACTAATGGTATTTTTGAAATTGCTTTGCCAGTTTTACAAAAAGAAGTAACTATTGAATTGTACACCATACATTCACAGTTAATTTCAGTAAAAAAATATCCAATTGTGTATGGTAAAGTTCAATTAAATATTGAAGACAAACCAACAGGGTTATATCTGTCTCTTATACACATCT
>SDWL01000260.1 GCA_004195315.1 Lutibacter sp. | reverse complement strand
AGATGTGTATAAGAGACAGAAATTAAATTGGTTCGTTTAATAAATCTAAAAACTCTACTGAATGTGCTTCCATTTCATATACTACTTTATTAGTTCTAACCACTAAATGATTGTATTGAATGTATGAAATAATACCAACAATAAGTCCACCTACAGTAGTAGTCATAGCTGTATACAAACCATCCGAAAGCATTTTAATATCTATCTGTCCACCTGCATTTGCAATTTCGTGAATAGCTACAATCATACCAATTACGGTTCCTAAAAACCCAATCATTGGTGCAGCGCCAGCAATAGTTGCTAATACACTTACATTTTTTTCAAGTTTGTAAATTTCTAATCGGCCAGCATTTTCAATTGCAGTATTAATATCCTCCAAAGGTTTACCAATTCTTGAAATTCCTTTTTCAATCAATCGAGATGCAGGTGAATTTGCTTGTGCACATAAAACTTTTGCTGCATCTAGCTTACCATGAGAAACGTGGTCTCTAATCTGATTCATAAAATTACTATCAGTTCTAGAAGCAGCTTTAATCGCAAAAAATCGTTCAAAATAAATGTACAATGCAACGGTTAACAAAACCACTAACAATGCAATAATAATTTGTCCTCCTAAACCACCATCCATTATTAACTTATAAATGGAAAGTGTTTTTTCTTCGGAAATCACTTCTTCCAAAACTTCTTTTGTTCCTTGTTGTACTATTAAAAGCATTGATGATTATTTTATAATTGTTATTTCAGTTTAACGAAAATACTGAGTGAAAATTGTTTATTTTTTTTATAAAAAAACCCGAGAAATTCTCGGGTTAAATTTAGTTTTAAAATATTGAGGTTATTGTTAAAAAAGAAACTGAACCTGCTACAAAGCCAATTGCTGCTAACCAAGCTATATTTTTAAAATACCAGAAAAAATTAATTTTCTCCATACCCATAGCCACAACACCAGCTGCTGAACCAATTATTAACATACTTCCTCCTGTACCTGCTGAAAAAGCAATAAAATGCCATATATGACTATCTATTGGCTCTTGGAACATTCCCATACTAGCAGCAACTAATGGAACATTATCTACTATGGCAGAACCTACACCCAAAAGCATAATTACTACATCTGTATTTGGTATTATTGTTTTTAAAGATTCGGCGCCTATGAATAACAATCCTAAAGATTCTAATGCTGCTACGGCCATTAAAATACCAAAGAAAAATAATACACTTGGCATTTCAATTCTAGATAACGACTTATGAACTGGACTATGAAAACCCGCTGAATCATGAGCATCATTTTCTAAAATATTTGAAATACTGAATTGAGTTCTACTATAAATTTCGGCAAAAACACCTACAATAGATAAAGATAACATCATACCAACATAAGGTGGTAAATGTGTAACTGTTTTAAATATGGGCACAAAAATAATGGCGCTTAATCCTAAATACAACATAATTGGGCCATACTTATTTTTTGGACCATTCCCTACCTTAACGCTCTCAATATTACCTTTAAATGGCTTCATAAATGAAGCAATAAATACTGGTAATATCATAGCTACTAATGAAGGTATTATTAAATATTCAATTAGTTTTAATGTTGTAACTTTTTTACCAATCCAAAGCATTGTAGTTGTTACATCACCTATTGGTGACCAAGCTCCACCAGCATTAGCAGCAATAACAATTAAACCCGCAAACCATAATCGAGTATTTTTATCTTTTATAATTTTCTGAAGAATGGTTATTAAAACAATTGTAGCTGTTAAATTATCAATAATTGCAGAAAGTATAAATGCTAAAAAAGCAAAAATCCATAATAGTTTTTTCTTACTTTTAGTTTTTATATAGCCTTTAAATGTAGCAAAACCATCAAAATAATCTATAATTTCAACAATAGTCATTGCACCTAATAAAAAGAATAAAATTTCAGCAGTTTTACCTAAATGATGTAATAACGTTTCTTCAAGTAAATGAAGTTTTTCCTCTTCTGGAAAACCCGAAAATCCTTCAATTAATTTATGAGCTCCAGAATCAAACCAATATGAAAAATTCTCCATTCCAAAAGCAACTAATGCCCATAAAATAGCCATCATAGCTAATGCAGGAATAAGCTTATCAAGCTTTAAATTATGTTCTAAAGTAATTGCTAAATAGCCTAAAATGAATATTATAATGATAAGTGTTTCCATATATAAATTTAAATTAATTGAATTAATGCTATTTCAAAAGCAGTTTTACAAATTTCTGTTTTACTATTACTTTTTTCAAATGTTTTTTCCAGAGCTTTTTTAATCGTATTAGATGTATCATTAAAAATAGATTCATCTTTCATTGGTAATTTCACTTTAGATTCCATTAAATAAGCAAAAACTCTTGCTATTCCACAGTTTGAAATAAAATCAGGCAACAAACTTACTTTTTTATCTGTAAATTCCATAATTGGACCAAAGAAAATTTCTTTATCCGCAAAAGGTACATTTGCTCCTGGAGAAATAACTTCTAAACCTGCTTCAATCATTTTAGTTACCTGATCTTTAGTTACCAATCTTGAAGCTGCGGCTGGAACAAAAATTTCAGCAGGTATAGACCAAATATTATTATTCATTTCTTCAAATGAAATTAAATTAGCTGCATTTAACTTATTTCCATCTTTTTGTAAAAATAAAGCGGTCATTTCATCCATCGTAAATCCATCTTCATTAATTAAACCGCCAACACTATCAATAATTCCTACTACTTTAGCTCCTAATTGTGTTAAATAATAAGCTGAGGCTGAACCAACATTTCCAAACCCTTGCACAATGGCTCTTTTACCTTTAATTGATCCTCCATAAATGTTATAATAATGATTTACAGCTTCAGCAGTACCATAACCTGTAAGCATATCTGCTACAGTATATTTTCTTTCTAAATTTGGTGAGTATTTTTTATCAACTATAACTTTTACAACGCCAAAACGAAGTTGACCAATTCTATTAATTTTTTGAGCTTCGGTTGGTTTAAAATGCCCATTAAAAACACCTTCCTGCGGATGCCAAACACCACAATCCTCAGTCATAGGAATTACGTCATTAATTTCGTCAACATTTAAATCGCCTCCCGTACCATAATAATGTTTTAACAATGGTGATACAGCTTTATACCACCTACGTAAAACTTCACTTTTTCTTGGGTCATTAGGGTCAAAATTTATTCCAGATTTTGCGCCACCAATAGCTGGCCCTGAAACTGTAAATTTTACTTCCATAGTTTTCGCTAACGAAAGTACTTCATTCATATCTAAACCTTTACGCATTCTTGTTCCTCCACCAGCAGCACCACCTCTTAATGAATTTATAACTGTCCATCCTTCTGCTTCCGTTTCTTGATCTTGCCAATGAAACACTATTTCTGGTTTTTTATTTTCGTACTTTTTTAATAATTCTTTCATTCCTATTA
>SDWL01000259.1 GCA_004195315.1 Lutibacter sp. | reverse complement strand
AGATGTGTATAAGAGACAGGCATTATACTCTTACACTTCTAGGTTAACATTCCTCCATCAACACTTAAAGTTTGTCCGGTAATATATGAACTCATATCTGAAGCTAAAAACACACATGCATTTGCAACATCTTCAGGTGTTCCTCCTCGTTTTAGAGGAATGGTGTTTCTCCATTCTTTTACTGTTTCATCAGGTAAATTAGCTGTCATTTCAGTTTCTATAAAACCTGGAGCAATTACATTACTTCTAATATTTCTTGATCCTAATTCTAAAGCAACTGATTTTGAAAACCCAATAATACCTGCTTTAGATGCAGCATAATTAGTTTGACCAGCATTTCCTTTTAATCCAACTACCGAACTCATATTAATAATAGAACCCGCTCTTTGTTTCATCATAGGTCTTATTACTGCTTTCGTTAAATTAAAAACTGATTTTAAATTCACTTCAATTACAGTGTCAAAATCTGCTTCAGAAATACGCATTAACAAGTTGTCTTTTGTAATTCCTGCATTGTTTATTAATACATCAATAGTTCCAAATTCTTTCAAAACATTTGCCGCCAATTCCTGAGCCGCTTCAAAATTTGCTGCATTAGATTGGTAACCTCTTGCTTTAACACCAAATGACTCTAACTCTATTTCAAGTTCTTGAGCTGCTTCTACTGAAGAACTGTAGGTGAAAGCAACATTGGCTCCTTGTTTTGCAAATGTTACTGCAATTCCTTTTCCAATTCCTCTAGTTGCTCCTGTAATTAATGCTGTTTTATTTTCTAAAAGTTTCATATTTTAATTTTTACGTACATTTTTAAATTTTCAATAAATCAAATATACACATTTGTATAAAAAAAAGCCTCCATAAAGGAAGCTTTTAACTATTGTTTGAAATAATTTTTATCCTAATAATTCAGCAACTTTTTCACCTATTTTTGCTGGTGATTCTACTACGTGAATACCATTTTCTCTTAAAATTGCCATTTTTGCTTGTGCAGTATCATCAGTACCACCAACAATTGCACCTGCGTGACCCATTGTTCTGCCTTTTGGAGCAGTTTGACCAGCAATAAAACCAACAACTGGTTTTTTATTTCCAGTAGCTTTTACCCATCGTGCTGCTTCAGCTTCAAGTTGACCTCCAATTTCACCAATCATTACAATAAGATCCGTTTCGTCATCATTCATTAACAATTCAACAGCTTCTTTAGTAGTTGTTCCAATAATTGGATCTCCACCAATTCCAATAGCAGTAGTAATTCCATACCCCCTTTTAACAACCTGATCAGCAGCTTCATACGTTAACGTTCCTGATTTAGAAACAACGCCTACTCTACCTTTTTTGAAAATAAAACCTGGCATAATACCTACTTTAGCTTCTCCAGCAGTAATAACTCCTGGACAATTTGGACCAACTAATCTGCAATCTTTATTGTCAATATAAGCTTTAACTTTTACCATATCTGCAACAGGAATTCCTTCAGTAATACAAATGATTACTTTTATCCCAGCAGCAGCAGCTTCCTTAATTGCATCCGCAGCAAATGCTGGAGGTACAAAAATTATTGAAGTATCAGCTCCTACTTGATCAACTGCATCTTGTACAGTGTTAAAAACAGGTCTGTCTAAATGCTTTTGACCACCTTTACCAGGTGTAACACCCCCAACAACATTAGTACCGTACTCAATCATTTGAGTTGCGTGAAATGTACCTTCTCCACCTGTAAAACCTTGTACAATTATTTTTGAATTTTTATTTACTAAAACACTCATTGAAGTATATTTTTTTTATTAAGGTATTTGACTTATACAAAAGTAATTTTTTCTATGTTCTGAAGATAAAAAAAAGTACTTTTTTTAATTTTTAATTAATTGTTTTATTTGTGCCATTTCTTTCAACTTTTTTCTAGATTCATCAACAGGTGTCCCAAAATAAGTTTTTCCTCCATTCAAAGATTTAGTAACACCTGTTTGCCCTAAGATAGTAGCTCCTTTTCCAATAGTAATTCCGCTGTTAGTACCTGTTTGCCCCCACATGGTCACTTCATCCTCAACAATAACACAACCTGCAATACCTGTTTGAGAAGCTATTAAGCATTTTTCTCCTATTATTGTATCATGACCAATTTGCACTTGGTTGTCTATTTTAGTCCCTTTTTTAATGGTAGTATTTCCCGACACGCCTCTATCTATAGTACAAAGTGCTCCTATATCTACATTATCCTCAATAATTACACTTCCTCCTGACAATAATTTATCATAGCCTTCTACTCTTTTTTTATAATAAAAAGCATCGGCACCTAAAATACTTCCTGAATGAATAATTACATTATTTCCAATATGGCAATTATCATAAATTGTTACATTTGGGTGAATGACACAATTTTCACCTATTACAACGTTATTTCCTATAAAAACATTTGGTTGTATAATCGTGTTTTTACCAATAACAGCAGTTGTTGAGATTGAAGAATCTGCAATTTTAAAAGGATTGAAATGCTTTGTTAATTTATTAAAATCTCTAAACGGGTCATTAGAAATTAACAATGCTTTACCTTGTGGGCATTTAACCTTTTTATTAATTAGTATAACAGTTGCTTTAGATTCTAAAGCTTTATCATAATATTTAGGATGATCTACAAAAACTATATCTCCTTCTTCAACAATATGAATTTCATTACATCCAGATATTGGAAAATCAGAAGATCCAACAGAAGTAGCTCCTATTAATTTTGCAATTTCTTCTAAACTATAAATACGAGGAAATTTCATACCTACTATTCTTTAACTCGTTCTAAATAAGCACCTTTTGCAGTATCAACTTTAATTTTATCACCTTCATTAATAAATAAAGGAACATTTATAGTTGCTCCTGTTTCAACAGTTGCTGGTTTAGTTGCATTGGTTGCTGTATTTCCTTTTACACCAGGCTCTGTATGTGTAATTTCTAAAATAACACTAGCAGGCATATCAACTGAAAGTGGCATATCATCTTCAGTATTAAATATTACGGTTACTATTTCACCTTCTTTCAAAAGTTCTGGAGCGTCAAGTGTTTCTTTTTCTAATGAGATTTGATTGTAATCATCTGTATTCATAAAGTGAAAAGTTTCTCCTTCAGGATACAAAAATTGATATTTTCGAGTTTCAACTCTAATATCTTCAATTTTTCTACCTGCTGGAAACGTATTGTCTAATACTTTTCCAGATGATAAACTTTTCATTTTTGTTCTAACAAATGCAGGGCCTTTCCCTGGTTTTACGTGTAAAAATTCTATAACTTTAAAAATATCATTATTATATCTTAAACACAATCCATTTCTAATATCTGATGTTGTTGCCATATTTTTTTATCTGTCTCTTATACACATCT
>SDWL01000258.1 GCA_004195315.1 Lutibacter sp. | reverse complement strand
AGATGTGTATAAGAGACAGCCACTACGTGGTGCAATCGCCAAAATCGGCCTTTTCGCCATTAAATATTCAAATATTTTACCAGTTATTATTCCTTTAGCACTTGGAACATTGTTTACAATTAACAATAATACTTGTGATTTCTTTTGAAATTCAATAACTTGTTCATGAGCTACATAATTTATTGTTTTAACATTTTCAGCTAACTTATGAATTGAAATATCTTTTATAACAGAGTTATCAACTTTACCAATTAGTTTTAATTCAAAATCGGCTTTAAAATCTTCATTTTCAATCACAATTTCTGCTAAAACTTCCCATAACATTTCAGGGTTTCTATCGGCATTCATTAAACCAATATGAGTCATAGTAAATTTAGTATCTAATTCAATTTTAGCATCTGAAATTTCACCATCAAAACCATTAGTGATTGTAACAACATTTTTATTGAATTTAAGATAATTTTCCTTCATTGTATTTCCAACAACCAATACTGCATCTGCATTTCTTAAAACTTCAGTTTCCAAAGAGTGATGTTTTTTAACTGCTTTTTTATTTAAAGGCAACTGATGAAAATAATCTATTTCAGTCCAAGGATCACGAAAATCTGCAATCCATTTTATATTTAATTGCTTCTTTAAATTTAAAACAATTAAATGCATACTATGCGGCGGACCAGTTGTAATTACAACCTCAACTTTGTTTTCTTTTAAGTACTTTTTTAAATAATTAACTGATGGATTTACCCAAAATTTACGAGCATCAGGAATAAAATAATTTGCACGAATGTATTGTAATAATTTACCGAAAACTGATGGATTTGGATTTAAAAAACCGGCACTTTCATTATTGTTTTTTCCAAAAATTGCAAATAAATTATTTGGCTCCCAAATAGGTTGTTTCAGTATTTCTAAATTATCTGGAATATCTTTTAAAAGAGATTCATCATAAATTGGATAGTTTGCATTATCAACAGTGTAAACAATTGGTTCAATATTAAAATCTCTAAAATATTTTACGAATTTAAGCCAACGTTGTACTCCTGAACCTCCAGCTGGTGGCCAATAAAATGTTATTATAAGTACTTTTTTCATTTACTTAAATTTGCGTATAAATCTATTAATTTTTTTGAAGTTTTTTCCCAACAAAATTCTTCTTCTACAAATCGTTTTCCATTATTACCTAAAGTTTCACTCAATTCTTTGTTATAGTATAACTTCAAAACTTTGTCAGCAAAATCTTGTGCATTTTTTTCAAGATGCACCAATCCTGAATTTGTTTTTTCTATCAAATTTTTCTGAGCAATTGCATTGCTCACCAACACTGGTTTCGCAAAACTCATATATTGAAAAAGTTTGTTTGCGTAAGTTGTATCGTGATGCAAATTCCTATGCAAAGGTGAAATACAAACTGAACTGGATTTTATATATGACGGAAATAGAGATTCATCTTGCCAACCTTCAAATTCTACAAAATTTTGAATCCCAAATTCCTTTACTTGGTTTTTTAAAATGGTATCAGATGAATTACTTCCAACTATTACTAATTTTATAGTTGGAATTTTATTTATTAAATTTCTTACCGATTCAATTGTTGTTTGTAAGCCTCTACGCAAACCAGTGTCTCCAACATATAACAGCACAAAATTATTCTTATACTTTTCAACTATTTCATTTTGAATAATTGCATTATAATAATAATTTTCATGAACTGTATTTGGAACAATCACAATTTTTTTAGCTTGTATATTAGTCCTTATTACAATCTCATTTTTAGATTCTTTAGTAACTACAATTACGGCATTTGATTTTTTTATAAACTCCTCCTCTTTCTTTTTCCATTTATTTGGAGAAATTAAAAATTCCCCCGATAACTTTTGTAAATGAGGGTAAAATTTCATTATCTCTGGTCTGTTTTCATGTAAATCTAAAATTGTTTCTAGTTTTAAATTTTTATTAGATCTAAAAACAGCTTCAGCTATTTGAATGTCATGAATATGAATAACTTCTATCTTATTAAATACCAAAAAATGATTAATTTTTTTTGACATTATAGATGAATAGAAAGGTAATGTGTACACTAATGCAGATAATTTATAAATCAACTTGTTAGATTTATATCTTTTTACTTGAATTCCTTTTATAGTTTCACTTTCTTTTTCATCAGCATACTTTAAGCAGAATAAAAAAACTTCATGACCTTTATCAATAAGAGAAATAGCTTCATTTTCAACCCTTGGATCAGGCGGAAAAGTTTTATCTAAAATCATTCCTATTCGCATATCAACTATTTTTCAGCATAAATTGCATAATATCGAGGTGTAAAACTTCTTAAAACAGGTCTAAAACCAATTTTATTTATAGGGCTAGTCCATTTTTCTTTCTTTTTAATATCCCAGCCAGCTTTTTCAAGCAACCAATCAAATTGCCAGTCCTCAAATTCATGGTAATGCCTATCTCGCATATCTGTTTTGCTCCTATATGCTTTTGCAAACCATAAATTAAGTGGAATTGTTGCAATTATCTTTTTGCATTCAATGGCTTTTAAAATATTAAATGGAGCTACTAAATGCTCAAATATTTCAAATGCCGTAATTGCGTCAATATCATGTTTTTTTACAATCTCTGGAACTAAATCTAAATCTTCGCCTATAGTGTTATACACTGTATAACCATGTTGCTCCATAATTTCACTAAATGGATTACGAACACCTAAATCTAAAATAGTAGCAGGTGCTGGCAAAACACTTTTTAAAAAATTTAACGTATGCTTATATCTTTTATGAGGTAACTTATTATACATCAACTAAATAAATAAATTTTAATTAAACAGCAAGATATTGATTTAATTAAACAAAATCAACAAAATAACTTCTCATAATTTTAAAAAGTTATTTCATAAAAAAAGGCACTTTTTTCAAAGTACCTTTTCCTTTTTCATAGTAATAATCTTTATCAAAAAATTTTCCTCAAATTGAGTTAACAGATCAAATATACTCTCAACTTTCATTTTTAAAAAGCTTAATTTTATAAGCGTGTATATTTTACATATAAAAGTGATTTTTAATTTCATAAGCGTTATATTTGATGTTCATCTTTAATCATTAATGAATAGAATTATCCCTTTTCTAATTGTTTACTTCTTGTTTCAGGCGATTTTATTCGCTCAAATACCAGGTTTCACGCAATTTAATAGCAATAATGAACTTCCTAGCAATACGGTTTACGATATAAATCAAGATGAAAATGGTTTTATCTGGATCGCTACAGATTATGGATTAAGTCGTTTTGATGGACTTTCTTTTAAAAATTTTACAATTTCAGATGGTTTACCTGATAATGAAATACTTTACTTTTTTAAAGATTCAAAACAGCGTATTTGGTTAGTAGGCTTTAATGGTAAATTCTGTCTCTTATACACATCT
>SDWL01000257.1 GCA_004195315.1 Lutibacter sp. | reverse complement strand
TAACTCAGAATGATATTACAGTTGTTGATGATTCTGAAAATAATTCTATTTCAATAACAACTACCAATTTGGGCATTGGAGATTATGAATATGCCATAAAAAAATTAGATGGATTTATATCTTCTTTTCAAACTGAACCTTATTTTGATCATTTAGAACCTGGTATTTACACTATTTTTATTCAAGATAAAAACGATTGTGGAATTGCTCAAATGGATGTTTCTGTGATAGGATTTCCGAAATTTTTCACACCAAATAACGATGGATTTAATGATACTTGGAAAATAATTGGCGTAAACGAAAAATTCTATTCAAGTTCTGACATTTATATTTTTGACAGGTTTGGAAAATTTATCACTCAAATTAATCCAAGAGGCGATGGTTGGGATGGATTATTCAGAGGAAACCAATTACCTGCAACCGATTACTGGTTCTCCGTTGAATTAGTCGATAATCTTGGAAATATAAGAACACTAAAAGGTCACTTTAGTTTAATCAGAAGATAATTTAATTTACTCCATATTAAAAAAACTATGAATTTTAAAAACCCCTACCTATCTATATTAATTATTTTCGTTTTTACACAACAAATATATAGCCAAAATAATACTTGCTCTAATGTTCTTCCTTTTTGTTCAGATACTGGAGTTAACTTTGAAAATACTACTGGTGGTATACGAACTTCCGAACTTGGACCAAACTATGGCTGCTTAGGAGAGCAACCAAACCCAACATGGTTTTATTTTAAAATTGGTCAAGATGGAGATTTAAACCTTAGAATTGAACAAAATTCAGCCATTGACTTTAGTGGATTAGGTATTGATGTAGATTTTATTTGCTATGGTCCATTTTCTGAAGCCGAATTTTCAGAAGGTGTTTGCAGCAATTTAACAATTGCAAACTCAGTAGGTTGTAGTTATTCATCAAATCCAATTGAATTTTTAAATATAATTGGTGCACAACAAAATGATTATTATATTTTACTAATTACAAACTTTGACGATTTACCTGGATACATTAAAATGAATCAGACCAACCTAACGGACCCAAATGTAGGTACAACAGATTGTTCTATATTAGAAACAGCTTTAGGACCCGATCAAAATGTGTGTGTAGGAACTCCTATAAATTTAGATGCTACACCAACAGAAGGAATTGCTATTTCTTACGATTGGTTTATTGATATTGGATTAGGCTTCAATCCAATTCCTTCTCAAAATAATGCAATACTTTCAGTCTTAACATCAGGAATATATAAGGTGGAAATTACAAATATTGATGGCGCTATTGCAACTGATGAAGTTGAGATTATAATATCTGAAGTTCCTATAGCTACTCAACCGCCAGAAATCATTGTTTGTGATGATAACAATAACGGTACAATGCCTTTTAATTTCACTTTACAAAACAATTTTATAAATAGTTCACCAGGAATGTTAATCACTTACCATTCATCTCAAACTTTTGCTGATGATGGTAGCAATCCACTTCCAAATCCTTTTGAAAGTGGTAAAACAACTATATATGTTCGCGTAGAAAATAGTGCAAATTCTAATTGTTACGATACTACAAATTTTGAAATTCAAGTTTTTGAAACCCCAACCCCATCAACTACATTAACTAATTTAAGCCAATGTGATTCCAATTTTACTGGAACTGATACTGATGGCATTGAAATTTTTGATTTAACACTCAAAGAATCAGAAATTTTAAATGTACAATCGGCAACAGATTTTACGATTTATTACTATACAGATATAGCTCTTACAAATCAAATTCCAAATCCAACAACTTTTCAAAATACTTTAACTTCACAAACAATTTATGTGAAAATGTTTAACAATTTAAATTTAACTTGTGTTGCTTTAACAAATTTTAATATTGAAGTATTTAAATTACCAACTGTTTTAACACCCGTTTCTTTAAAACAATGTGATGACAATAATGACGGTTTTAGTTCTTTTAATTTAACTGAAGTAACTGCTAAAATTTCATCAAATGCTTCAAATGAAACATTTACATATTTTAAAACTTCTATTGCTGCTGATAATAATGACAGTACTCAAGAAATTTTAACCCCAATAACTTATACAAATTCAACTATTAATACTGAAACTGTTTGGGCTAGAGTTGAAAACAACAATGGTTGTCACCGTGTTTCAGAAATAAATTTAATTGTTTCAACAACTCTAATACCTAATACATTTCAAAGAGTATTTTTTGAATGTGATGATTTTTTAGATGTTTTAAATAATGAAACAGATGGAATTACTACTTTTAATTTTAGTAGTGTTACTGCTGAAATACTTGCTATTTTTCCTGTTGGACAACAATTATTTATTAATTATTATAGAAATGAAGCTGATGCACTAGCTGAGTTTAATCCGATTATAGACACTGCAAACTATAGAAATATTGGATACCCAAATACACAAACAATTTATGTACGTGTTGATAGTCAGTTAAATAATGATTGTTTAGGATTGGGAGCCCATATAACCTTAAATGTTGAACCAATACCAATTGCAAATAACGTAAGCATTAACAAAGAGTGTGATGATGATTTTGATGGTTTCTTTCCTTTTGATATTTCTTTAGTTGAAGCAACTGTTTTAAACGGTCAAACAAATTTAACGGTCACTTATTTTGATCAAAATGGAGTTTCTTTACCAAGTCCATTACCAAATCCGTTTTTAACAAACTCACAAATTATTACAATTAGAGTTACAGACAATAATTCTGTAGATCCTGATGGTTCTTGTTTTGCGGAAACTACGTTAGAATTTATTGTAGAAAAAAAACCTGTTGCCAATGTAGTCTCTAATTTAATTATTTGTGATGATGATTTTGATGAAATGTTTCCGTTTGATACTTCAACAATTGAAACCACAGTATTAAATGGACAAACCGGAATGCTTGTTTTTTATTTTGATCAAAATGGAAACTCACTTCCAAGTCCACTTCCAAACCCATTTTTAACAGAAACTCAAACCATTACAATTAGAGTAGAAAATGAATTATACACTAATTGTTCTGCTGAAACTACGTTTGATTTTACCGTGCATCCTAAACCTCAATTTGAATTGGATGAAACAGCTATTTATTGTTTAAACCTGCCGCCGATTACTATTGAAACTTACAATGCTTCTGGTAATTATACATATCAATGGGAAGATAATAATGGAACAATTATTAGCACTAGTTTTGATGCTGTTATTTCTAGTGCTAATGAATATACTGTAATAGCAACTTCCGTTGAAGGTTGTGAATCATTACCTCATCAAATAACAATTGAAGCTTCTAGCATTGCTTCATTAACTCAGAATGATATTACCGTTGTTGATGATTCTGAAAATAATTCTATTACAATTGCCACAAATAATTTAGGAAATGGAGATTACGAATTTACTATAAAAAAGTCAGATGGATTTATATCTTCTTTTCAAGATGAACCTTATTTTGATCATTTAAAACCTGGTATTTACACTATTTTCATTCAAGATAAAAACGATTGTGGAAT
>SDWL01000256.1 GCA_004195315.1 Lutibacter sp. | reverse complement strand
AGATGTGTATAAGAGACAGAACCATAGATATATGAAAATAGGCGTATTAAATGAAACACAATTAAGTGAAAAGCGTGTTGCTATTTCACCCAATATTGCCAAACAACTTATTGGAAAAGGGTTTGAAATTTTGGTTGAAGAAGGTGCTGGTGTAGTTTCTTCATTTAAAGACTCAGATTATACTTTAATTGGAGCTGTAATCAAAAAAAGAGAGGAAGTTTTTAAAGATTCAAATGTATTAATTAAAATTAATCCATTTAATGACAACGATTTAAAATTAGTTCATAAAGAGCAAATTTTAATGAGTCAACTATACTATTTATCAAATCCAGAACTTATTGAAGCTATTGCAGCTAAAGGTGTAACAGCCTTTTCAATGGATGCAATGCCTCGTATATCTAGAGCACAAGATATGGATGTTTTAAGTTCTCAAAGCAATTTAGCTGGTTATAAAGCTGTTATTGTTGGTGCAAGTGAAATGACTAAAATTTTCCCATTAATGATGACTGCAGCTGGAACTATTATCCCTTCAAAAGTTTTAATTTATGGAATTGGAGTTGCTGGTTTACAAGCAATTGCAACAGCCAAACGTTTAGGCGCAGTTGTTATGGCTACTGATATTAGAACCGAAACCAAAGAGCAAGCAGAATCACTTGGAGCAAAATTTATTTCTGTTGATAATTCCGGAGAAGAATCTGAAGGCGGTTATGCAAAAGAAGCTTCTGAAGATTATGCACTTAGACAAAAAGAAGCTGTTAACAAATCATTATTTGATGCAGATTTAGTAATTACTACCGCTATGGTACCAGGACGTAAAGCACCTGTATTAATTACTGAAGAGCAAGTAAAACAAATGAAAAATGGTGCTATTATCATTGATTTAGCAGCAGCACAAGGTGGTAACTGTGAATTAGGTAAAATGGGTGAGACTGTAATTGAACATGGTGTAAAAATTATTGGAAGTACTATGGCTCCACATAGTGTATCTACAAATGCAAGTGAATTATATGCTAAAAATATGTTCAACTTCTTAATGCATTTAACTGATGAAAACAATGCCTTTAAATGGGAATTAGAAGAAGAAATTACCGATGGCACTTTAATTGTACACGAAGGAAAAATTAGAAAAAACTAAAATTAAAAAAACATGAATGAATTATTAGAATTTATTAGTAATAATCTAGAATTATTATATATCCTGATTTTAGCGATATTTATTGGGGTAGAATTAATAAAAAACGTTCCATCAGTATTGCATACTCCATTAATGTCAGGAGCAAATGCTTTAAGTGGGGTTGTAATTATTGGAGCATTATTAGTAATGTTACAAGCCAATCCTAAAAACTACTTGGCGTTAGGCTTAGGGTTTGTTGCAGTAGTATTAGGAATTATAAATGTTGTTGGTGGTTTTGCTGTAACCGACAGAATGTTACAAATGTTTAAAAAGAAAAAATAATGAGTATAGCATTAAGTATTATCTATTTAATTTCAACCATAACATTTGTTATAGGTTTAAAATTACTGGGACACCCAGAAACTGCAAAAAAAGGAAATTTTATTTCAGCAGCAGGTATGGTTTTGGCCATAATCGCTACTATATTTTTACACGACTTTGAAGTTCCTTCAACAAACTACATATTAATTGGAATTGCCCTTTTAATTGGAACCGTTTTAGGTTGGATAATTGCAATGAAAGTTGAGATGACAAAAATGCCTGAATTGGTGTCTTTATTTAATGGTTTTGGAGGCGCAAGTGCATTGCTTATTGGTTTAGTTGAATATGGAAATAATATTGGTGATGTAATGCAAAGCTCTACTGTTATTGCCGCTATTATTATTGGTAGTATTACTTTTACAGGAAGTTTAGTTGCCTTTGGAAAATTAAATGGCTCTTTAAACGATATCAGATTACCTAAATATAACCTAATAAATAATATATTAATATTAGGTCTTATTGCTTTTGGTGGGTACATTGTAATGATGGGTAATAGTACACTTCTTATCTATGTTTTATTAGCTGCTTCTTTAATATATGGCCTTTTATTTGTATTTCCAATTGGCGGTGCAGATATGCCTGTAGTAATTTCATTATTGAACTCTTTAACTGGTATTGCAGCTGCAATTACAGGTATTTTACTCGATAATATGGTAATGTTAGTTGGAGGTATATTAGTTGGTTCAGCTGGTTTAATTTTAACATTTGTTATGTGTAAAGCTATGAACCGCTCTCTTTCAAATGTTATATTTGGAGCTTTTGGTGGAGATGCTGAAGTTGGTGGTGCTGCAGTTGGAAAATCTGGTGGATCTATCAAAAAAACAACAGCAAGTGATTCTGCTATTTTGTTAAATTATGCAAGTAAAGTAGTAATTGTACCAGGATATGGATTAGCAGTTGCTCAAGCTCAACATGTTATTCATGAACTTGAATTATTGTTAACAAAAAAAGGTGTTGATGTATCTTATGCTATTCACCCAGTTGCAGGTCGTATGCCAGGTCATATGAATGTATTATTGGCTGAAAGTAATGTTGACTATGACAAGTTAATTGAAATGGACGATATTAACCCTCAACTTCCAAATACAGATGTGGTTTTAGTTGTTGGTGCAAATGATGTTGTTAACCCAGCGGCACATAACGATCCATCTAGTCCAATTTATGGAATGCCAATTATAGATGTTGAAAATGCAAAGCATATTATTGTAAATAAACGTAGTATGAATGCAGGTTATGCAGGAATTCAAAATGAATTATTCTTCAATACTAAAACATCTATGTTATTTGGAGATGCAAAAAGTGCTTTAACTGAGTTAGTTAGCGAACTTAAAAATATGTAATTTTTTATAAGTTATTAAATATTAAAAAGAGGATAAACTTAAATTTATCCTCTTTTTTTGGTTTTAATTTAAACCTTTAGTAACTTTCAAAGTCTAAGTATAAAATGAAACGTGTGAAAGACGACGAATTACTAGTTGCTCAACTTAAAAACCCCGGTACGCAAGAACAAGCTTTTCGAAATTTAATGTCGTTATACAAAGAACGCTTATATTGGCATATACGCAAAATTGTACTATCACATGATGATGCTGATGATGTTCTTCAAAATACATTTATAAAAGTTTTTAAAAATATTCACTCATTTAAAGAAAATAGCAAATTATATTCTTGGATGTATAGAATAGCCACAAATGAATCAATTACTTTTATAAACCAAAAAGCAGCAAAGCTACACGTAGATATTAGTGAATTACAGTATAAAATGGCAAATGAATTACAAGAAGACAGTAATTATTCTGGCGATGAAATTCAGCAATTATTACAAAAAGCCATTTTTACATTGCCACAAAAACAGCAATTAGTATTCAATATGAAATATTTTGATGAAATGAAATATTCAGAAATGTCTGAAATTTTGGAAACTTCAGTAGGTGCTCTAAAAGCATCCTATTTTCATGCGGTAAAAAAGCTGTCTCTTATACACATCT
>SDWL01000255.1 GCA_004195315.1 Lutibacter sp. | reverse complement strand
AGATGTGTATAAGAGACAGGCTACATATTCTGCAACTTCTTTTTCCCCTTTTTCTTCAAATAATTGTATCTCTTTTTGAAGTTTAAAGGCTTTATTCATATCAGTACATTCTTTAAGCTCCTTTTCCTTTTTATCTAATTGATTAGCATAATTTTTTATAATTGAAGGAAGTTCACCAAGAAATTCATTATGCTTTGTGGAAGAAACACCACCACAACCAATCAAAATAATCATCGTAAAAATCATTAATCCTGCAATAAATTTTAGTTTTTTCATAATATCTCATTTTTTAAATATTTGTCCGACTCATAAGGCTTTTCGGTTTTACCCCGTTTTTTTAAGTGGGTTCTGGTCTCCGCTTTTGATCTACTTTATTTTGGGATTGTTTAATTCAGATTTTAACCCCTTTTAGTATTTAGTTTAAATTGCTTACTAATACTTTGGTAATAAACTATTTATAATGATGTAGAGGTGAATTAATAGCTTTAGTTCTTTTGATTTATTTCAATGACCTAAATATTTTAACATTGCTTCAGACTCACTTTTATTTAGTTCCAAAACTCTCAAATTAATTCATTCGAGTTAATTTGGCTTCTGAATATTTGAAGTCAACATATTTACATTCCTTTTCAAAATCTGAAAAACCAATACCAAAGCTTTGTACACTTTTGTCTTTAGTAAATAGTGGGATTCCTGCTTTTGCTATAGATTTTGCGTCATTATCTATAAATTCACATGAAAAATACTGAAGATGTTCATAATGAGGTTGATCGTTTATTTTTTTAATTTTTTTAATTCTTGTAAATGAGACATCTAATAAAATAGTAATATGATTCATTTCCCAGTGAGCACCATATACAGTTAAACTTTTTGTAGAATAATAATTGACAGGATCCGTTTTTTTGATATTATAAGAAATGGTTCTTTTTTCGGCAATTTTATTAATTTTTTCAACATACCTTTTTTTTATTGGTACAATCTCTTTTTTAAAATTTTGAATTTCATTTCCAATTTTTAAATAGTTAGCTTCGTTTGCCACACTTTGTAAACCTTTTATTTTATCTTCTATTTTTTTAATTTTACCCATTGCTTCATGAGCAAGAGAAATAATTGATTGTTTATCGGTTGAATTAGAAACAACTTTTTTAATCTCTGTATGATTATCATTATTTACAGGGGTAGAGCTTATTGGTTTTGGAGTAGTTTGGCCTCCTTCTCCTATATAAATTACTTCAGGCGTAGTAGGATCTAACT
The DNA here is from genome assembly GCA_004195315.1 of Lutibacter sp. Taxonomy (GTDB): domain Bacteria; phylum Bacteroidota; class Bacteroidia; order Flavobacteriales; family Flavobacteriaceae; genus Lutibacter. The sequence goes on along the minus strand of SDWL01000255.1, from coordinate 2,253 downwards.
TTTTTGTTTTTTTAGGTTCTTTAACTTTAGTAATTGTAGGTTGATTTAATTCTTTTTTTGCTTTTATTGATGGACTGGTCGTTTCTTTTTCATACTTTACAATTACTTTAGTTTTTTCTTTGATAATTACTATGGTAGGTAAAGTGTTTATGATAGCTTCAATTTTTTCTTTTATGGGGATTAAAATTTTAGCTGCTTGTTTTTTAGACATAGGTAAAGGATTATCAGCCCAACCAGATTTTGTGTAATACTGTCTTCCAAATATTGAAATAGTTAAACTTTCTGCTTGATAATTAATTTTAAAACGAAGTCTATTTTTTATCATTAAACTAGTGTAATTGTAATACCTAGTTTCACCTATTCCTTGTTGTGTTGCAATTAAAGGACGAGGTAGTTTTAATTCTTTAAAAGCACTAAATAATGCTGGCCAAACTACTTCTTTTGAAATATTAGTAATAGTAAAAGACTTTTGGTCTTGTGCATTGGAAATAGTTGTTAATAATAACGTTGTGCATATTAAAAATAATTTTATTAGTGTTTTCATGGTACAGTTTTTTTAAATAAATACTAAAAATTTGTTAGTAAGCTAAATGAGGCTGTCTAAAAAGTATAATATTTGCCACTTTAAAGTTGTATTATATTCTTATTGATAAATCACTGTCAGAATAATGAGATTCTGAAACAAGTTCTGAATGCTGACTTTTTAGACACCTTCATTTTTAATTAATAACTTTTATAGCTCAAATAATGCATATTACCATTTTTTTAATCACCTTCTTTGTAAGTATAGGGAATCGGGATATTGTAAATATTCATTTTTAAATATTCATTATGATTATTATATTCCCATTTGGTCATCATTGCATAACCTATTGCTGATTCCAAATAATAACCTTGTCCTATTCTTACTTCAAGATTTGTATAGTTCCCCGGTTGTAAAATCGTAGTACTTTTGTTTGATTCATTAGGTTGTTCCCAATAAATTCTGGATCGAGCCGTTCCAATTCCTGATTGATTATGAAAATCACCATCAAGCATTGCTAATTTGATTGTTTTAGTCCCTGTATTGGTAACGATGAATTTGAATATTGGTCTGTTATTTTCATTTTGCTCAGAAGATAACAGCTTTATTTTAACATCTCCTACCATATTAATAGCACTAAAAGCAGGAATCAATTTTGAGTTTTTTACAGCTTTTCTAATCAAGTCAGGATTACTGTTTATTTCATTTATTTTATCAGCAACAGCCTGAACGATAACTTTGTATTTTTTCTTTGATAGTTTACCTATAGCTTCATCCCAACCTTTATCTGTTTTATATGATCTGTTAGCGATTCTTACCGTTAAAGTATTATCATTGTATGAGAAGTGTAGATGAGCTCTGTTATTAATCATGATAGATTTCCATGTGATCCAATTTGAATTAAGGAGTCCTTCACCAGGTTTAAAATCACCAACTGAAAATTCATTTTCAACAAGGGCCATTTCTGTTATTTGCCAAACATTTTCATTAGTGATATCGGCAATTTTTATTTCAGGATCGTTTCCGAAAATTTGTGCATTTATTGAACTGAACGTCAGTATTAAAATTAGATATATTATATTTTTCATCTTTTTAATTTTAAATTTTAATTAACCATTTTCCATCGATATTTAGAAGATCTACTTTTTCATTATCAGTTTCACCATTATTAAAATGAACGATGAATTTAATTATTGCAGATTTTCCGTCTTCAGCTATTGTTTCCTCAGTTATTTCAACATTTTTAATACCATCTTTTTCCTCAAATTGCTCAAATGCCATAGCTGCAAGACTTTCCATTTTTTTTGCTTCTTCTTTTGAAAATATTTCACCATCATCTGAAATATACATTTTCGCAGTTTTTTCAAATTGTTTATTTTTCATAAAATCATAGGCTTTTACAATGGCTTCTCCAGGCACTGAAGCTTCACTTGTACATGAGTTAAAACTAAAAGCAACACCTAATATTAAAAGAGTTGCATAAATTTTAAAATTTTTCATAATTACAGTTTTAAATTAATATTTATTTAGATTAAATTATTCTAGTAAAAAAAGGGGTTTTTGTAAATTCTGAAGGGAAAATAATGGTGTGCTTCCCTAGTACAAAATTCAATTCTTTTGACTTTACTTTTAAAGTAGCACCTACAGTATTAAATGCTTTCAGTACAAGTTCAGTGCAATACAATTTTGAGTCTGTAGTTAAGTCATATTTCTGTCTCTTATACACATCT
>SDWL01000254.1 GCA_004195315.1 Lutibacter sp. | reverse complement strand
AGATGTGTATAAGAGACAGGTTTATGACTTATGTATTTTAGATGTTATGATGCCTCGTAAAGACGGTTTTTCGTTAGCGAAAGATATAAGAACTACTAATTTAGAAGTTCCAATTATATTTTTAACTGCTAAAACAATGAAAGAAGATGTATTGAAAGGATATCAAGCTGGCGCTGATGATTATTTGAATAAACCTTTTGATTCGGAAGTTTTATTGTATAAGATAAAAGCAATATTGCAACGTAAGGAAGGAGATGAAAATGTAGAAGAGGAAAAATTTGAATTTAAAATAGGGAAGTTTGATTTCAATTCTAAACTTCGTCATTTATCTTTTAATAATGGAGAACCTCAAAAATTATCTCCTAAAGAAAGTAAATTGTTAAAAATGTTAACAATTTATAAAAATGACTTAATGCCTCGTGAACTAGCTTTAACTAAAATTTGGCGAGATGATAATTATTTCACTTCACGTAGTATGGATGTTTACATTGCTAAACTTCGTAAATACCTGAAACTTGATGAAAATGTTGAAATATTAAATATTCACGGTGAAGGATTTAGACTCATAGAAAAATAAGAACTAGTATTAAACCTGCTTTATGCAGGTTTTTTTATGCTCAAATTATACTATATTTGTTTAAAAATGAGTAGTATGGCAAAATTAGTAAGAATATATGAAGAAAATCCTAACGAACGCGAAATTGACAAAATTGTTGATGTTTTAAAAAAAGGAGGCTTAATTATATATCCTACTGATACGGTTTATGGTATTGGTTGTGACATTACCAATACAAAAGCTATGGAAAAAGTAGCTAAAATAAAAGGAGTGAAATTAGAGAAAGCTAATTTTTCATTCATTTGTTATGATTTAAGTAATTTATCAGATTATGTAAAACAAATTGAAACGCCAACTTATAAAATTCTAAAGAAAACGTTACCAGGCCCTTATACATTTATTTTGCCTGGAAATAATAATTTACCAAAAGCATTTAAAAATAAAAAATCTGTTGGTATTAGAATCCCTAATAATAATATTATAAGGGAGTTGGTTAAGAAATTAGGAAATCCAATTGCTTCAACTTCTATTTATGATGAAGATGATTTAATTGAATATACAACCGACCCTGAATTAATTTTTGAAAAGTGGCAAAATAAAGTGGAGATTGTTGTAGATGGAGGTTTTGGAGGCAATATTCCATCAACAGTAATTGACTTATCTGATGACGAAATAACAGTTTTACGTGAGGGTAAAGGAAGTATTGATTTTTTATAGAAATTTAGTGCTTTGTAAGTTTATTAAATGTTTTTTTTCCTAAAACATAATAATTCCAAACTATACTTTTAAGAGCGTAATAGTTGTTTTTTTGTATAATTATTTTTCTTTTCTTTAAGGTTTTAGGCAAGTGATAGTAAAAACTAAAATGTGCTTTTACAATGGCTAAAGTATGCATTGGCTGCAATTCTAATAAGAATTTTACTCCTGCAATACCGTCTAAAACGAGTCTTGAAAAAATGATTGAGATTAATTCATTTTGAGGTAAATTTTTTGTCAATGTTAAAAGACTGTTTCTAAAATTTAAAAAGGTTTTTCTAGGGCTAGCTTCCTTTAATGTTGCGCCACCAACATGGAACACGGTTGAAGTTCCTACATATTTAATAGTCTTTTGTAAATTTTTAGCTCTCCAGCATAAATCAATTTCTTCTTGGTGTGCAAAGTAACTTTCATCAAAACCACCTAGTTCATTAAAAACGGAAGATCTAATAAAGAAACAAGCGCCCGATGCCCAAAATATTTCTGCAACATCATCATATTGTTTTATATCTGTTTCTAAATTTGTAAAAATTCGACCCCTGCAATATGGATATCCATATTTATCTATAAATCCTCCAGCACCTCCAGCATATTCAAACTTGCTCTTATTTTTGTAATCTAATATTTTTGGCTGGATAATGGATGTATTGTGCTCGTTTTCAAAAGTTGAAATAATAGGATTTAACCAACCTTCAGTAACTTCAATATCTGAATTTACCAATGCATAAACATCGGCAGTTATATGTTGTAAAGCATCATTATACCCTTTTGCGTAACCGCCATTTTTTATATTTTTTACAATTTTTATATTTGGATAATTTTCTTTAATAAACTTTATAGAATCATCAGTTGAAGCATTGTCTGCTACTACTAATTCAATATTGGGTAGGTTGCTATATTTTACAACAGAAGGGATAAATTTTTCTAGTAATTTTTTACCGTTCCAATTTAATATTACGATGGCTATTTTCACAAATACAAACTTACTTTAATTGATTTAAAAATAAACTAAATTTCTCTTAAATATAATTGGGAATACTCTTTAAAAAAATGTACTGTTCATTTTCAAAATCCATGCTACAGTAATAGTGTTCTAAACCGTTTGTGACTATAAGATAGTTAGCATTTAATTTCAAATTATAACGTGCAATTTGGTCAAAAGCATTTTGAGTTATATTAATCGAATGTGCTTTGCATTCAACAATAATATGTGGCAATCCCTTATTGTTAAAAACTAAAATATCCGTTCGTTTGGTTAAGTTATTAATCGTTAGTTGCTTTTCAATAGCAATTAATGAAATGGGATATTTTTTTTCTTCAATTAAATAATGAATAATATGTTGTCGAACCCATTCTTCAGGAGTTAAACTAACATATTTTTTTCTTACAATATCAAAAATAACATACTTATTTTTGGTACTTTTGATTCTGAACTTATATGAAGGTAAATTCAATGGTTCCATTAAACAAAAATGCTAATTTTTTTTTATAAATGAGTGATGTTGCAAAAATAGTTTCTGATATTAAAAATGGCCATATTAAGCCAATTTACTTTTTAATGGGTGATGAACCATATTATATTGATAAAATTTCAGAATTTATTGAAGACAATGTACTTACTGATGAAGAAAAAGGTTTCAACCAAATGGTATTGTATGGAAGAGATGTTGCTATTGAAGAAATTTCTGATAATGCAAAACGATTTCCAATGATGTCTGAACGTCAGGTAGTTATTGTAAAAGAAGCACAAGATTTATCAAGAACGATTGAAAAATTAGTTTCGTATGTAGAAAATCCTCAACCATCAACAGTTTTGGTTATTTGCTACAAGTATAAAACTATTGATAAACGTAAAAAGTTGTACAAAGCCATTCAAAAAAGTGGTTTGGTTTACGAAAGTAAAAAATTGTATGAAAATCAAGTCGGAGATTGGATTAGACGTGTTTTATCTGGTAAAAAATATCAAATAGAATCAAAAGCTGCATTAATGTTGGTAGAATTTTTAGGAAATGATTTAAGTAAAATAAGCAATGAACTTGATAAGTTAATGGTTGTTTTACCTGTAAATTCTGTTATTACACCAAAAGACATTGAAGAAAATATTGGTATAAGTAAAGACTATAACAATTTTGAATTACGAAGTGCTATTGGCGAAAGAAATGTTTATAAATCTAACATGATCTGTCTCTTATACACATCT
>SDWL01000253.1 GCA_004195315.1 Lutibacter sp. | reverse complement strand
AGATGTGTATAAGAGACAGATATATATACAAACAAACAAAGCATCAATCAAATAGTCACATTTCCATCAAGAATACAACATTCAATTAAAAGTCAGACCTCATATGACAAGCTGTATCAAGGTGCTCTAAGATACGAAACGCTAATTAAATTGCACGCAAGTTAGTTGCGCGCAACAGTCTATATTGTTATATTAAACAAAACAGATGAGGAAAAAGAAATGACAACATCAATTTATGATTTTTCGGTCAAGAATATCCAGGGAGAAGCGGTCTCGCTTTCTCAATTCAAAGGCAAGGTACTACTCATAGTGAATACCGCCAGCGCTTGTGGTTTCACGCCTCAATACAAAGGCTTGCAGGCTCTTTATGAAAAGTATGGATCAGACAATTTTGTTGTACTCGGTTTTCCCTGCAATCAATTCGGTGCACAAGAAAGCGGTAATGAAGATCAAATTCAATCTTTTTGTGAACTCAACTTCGGGGTAACTTTTCCACTATTTGAAAAAATAGAGGTCAATGGCGAAGCCGCACACCCGCTCTATCAGTATTTGAAATCATCGGCTAAAGGCGTATTGGGCAGTGAAGGGATAAAATGGAATTTTACTAAATTCTTGGTCGATGCAGACGGTAAGGTCCTCGAGCGCTTCGCCTCAACCACTAAACCCGATTCGATAGAAAAAAGAATAATTAGTTTATTAAAGTAAACAATAAGATAAATTAATTTGTGCAAAAAACACAAAAAATCTTGGTTATTTTTAACATTGAATTTTGCTACCAAAATAAAAGAACTTTAACTTAAAATTAGACAGTTCCCAAGAGTTTTCTATAGATTTTTAATTCACTTTTATTATTTATGGGCGTCTCTTACCTTTTCATCTCGGTATTTACAACATCCATGTAACTTATTATAGACTTCATCACTAGCTTTCATTCCTTCAGTGTCATGTCCAACGGCAACAATATTTTTTTTAATGGTTTCAATGTTGGTACTATTTTCATTGAACAACAATTTTAATTCATGAGTTTCCACATTCCAAACAGCCGATTTTATTCCTTTTGTTTTTATACAAGCTGTTTCAATGCGTTTTTTACACATTTCACAAACTCCATCAACCTTTAAAGTTAATTTTGCGTTTTTATTTTGGGAAAATCCTACTATTCCTATTAAGAAAACAATTACAATTACTATTTTTTTCATTTGTTTTAATTTTATGTTGCTTTGAAAAATTCAAAACAACTGTTCTATAATTTAATTTAATTTATTCTAAATCGTAAACCTGCATAATAACTACTCCCAAAAATGGGTCCGTATACCATTGTAGTATCAAAATAAGATCCAAAAGGATTTTCAGAACTTACAATTGGATTTTTTTGTTTTACATCTGTTATATTTTCACCACCAACATAGATTTCAAATTTAGATGAAAACACTTTAGTTATCTGCGTATTTATGGTAGCTACAGTTGGTGAATAATCTTGTAATTGATATTCAAATGGGCTACTTGACGTTGAAGACAAACGTTGTTCCCCTAACCTGTTGTACGTAATATCAAATTTCCATTGAGAATCGTTTTTACTATTTTTTTCAGTTTCGTATGAAGCATTTGCAAACATCCGCTGTTTTGGCACCAATGGTTTTTCCAATTTACCTGATGAATATTGAGTTTTAACGTCGTAATATTTATATGCCATACGTAAATTAAACCCTCTAAAAGCATTATAATTAAACTCTAACTGAACATTATTAGCATAACTATCACCTTCTAAATTATAAAAATTTGCTTCTAAAGGATTTTCCCAATCTAATACAATTTGATTTTTAAAATCTGTTCGGTAAAAATCAATTGTAAAATCTGCTTTTCTTTCAAATAAATTAAACCCTTGCAAAAATGACATTCCATAATTCCAGGCTATTTCCGGATCTAAACCATATATTTTACCTCCAACATTTGAAATATTAACGGATCTAGATGTTGAAAATATGTTTTGATTTTCAGCAAAAATATTAGCACTCCTTTTTCCTCTTCCCAAAGAAGCTTTTAATGCAGCCTTCTCCCAAGGTATGTAACGCATATGTAATCTTGGAGTTACAAATGTTCCTAAAAGATTATGTGAATCAATACGTAAACCAGCAGTTAGATTAAAATTTGCTAAATCATCATAATTATATTCGAAAAACGTACCAATAGAACTCTCCCTTCTATTATAATCAACTTCCTTAGATTTTACTAAAACTGTTTCTTCATAATTATCATAGGTATAATTAATACCAGTTTTAAATTTATGCCTAGTATCACCAATAATAGACCCATAAATAGCTGTTGAATAAAAGCTTTTATGTAGAATATCATATACATTTTGTCCAAAATATGACTCTTGGTCATGAGCACTAAAAGCAACCTGTGCATCAATATTTTGATGGGTTAGCTCTGGATTTGCATAACTCACTTTTCCTGAAAATTCAATACGTTTAGTATCTATTTCACTACCCCAAGAATTTGTGGTTAACTTATCATTCTCTGGGCTAAAATTAATTTGACCCATTTGTTTTTCATCATTTAAAAATCTAAAATTTAAAAAACTAACAATCCCATTCTTAAAATCTACATACTGCCATCTATTCATTAAATTTATTTGCTTCCCCAAAGGGGCATCTAAAAAAGTATCATTGTTTTTATCAAACTTTTTATCTCGTTTATTTCCATGAACATACAAACCTGTACTCCATTTATCGGTTACATTTGTATTTATATGTGTGTTTATTTCAAAACGTCCATCTGCAGATCCATAAGCATTTATAAATAGTTTACTATCACTTAAAGGTTTTTGAAGTTTTGCATTTATTTGTCCAGCAATACTCTCAAAGCCATTAACAACGCTACCTGCTCCTTTGGTAATTTGAATACTTTCTACCCAAGTTCCCGGAATAAAACTCAAGCCAAATGCCTGTGCAGCGCCTCTAATTGCAGGAACACTTTCAATACCTATTAAAATATAAGGACTTGTTAAGCCTAACATTTTAATTTGGCGTGTACCTGTAAGTGCATCTGCAAAATTAACATCAATAGATGGGTTGGTTTCAAAGCTTTCGCAAAGATTACAACAAGCAGTTTTCAATAATTCATCACTACTCATAGTCATAATATTCATCGAACTTAAATAAGAAACTGATGATGTTTTTTTTCTAGTTTCAATGATTACCTCATCCAAATTATTGGTTGGGGTTAATACATGTATTACTTTTTGAGGTTGTTTTACTGTTAATGTATCGGTTTTAAAACCAATATAACTAACTGCTAGTTTTGTAAATTCTTTTTTATATGGAATTGTAAACTCTCCGTTAAAATCAGTTACTGCTCCAACAGAAGTATTTAACCAATGTAAATTAGCTCCAGGAAGCCCAACTTGTTTATTATTTGCATTGATTTCATTTATTGTTCCTTCAATTAAAACAATTCCAGCATTTACTCCTGCAGCTAATTGTCTATAAACACTATGTCTGTCTCTTATACACATCT
>SDWL01000252.1 GCA_004195315.1 Lutibacter sp. | reverse complement strand
AGATGTGTATAAGAGACAGGTTATTGACCAAGTAATGAACTTCATTAACAATAGTTTCTTCAATCCCAAATATATTTGTTCTTTTGAAGTAGATAAAATCTACTGGATAAACCAAAACGTGGTAGTATATTTGAAGCAAGCCAACATTAGTAGCTATTTCTCCAGATTTTTCTCCAATTTCCTTTATTCTTTCCATTAAAGAGATACTTTTTTCTTTAAGTTCACCAGTTAAATTAAAATTGTCATTATGAAGTAAATGGTAAAAAAATTTTGATGCTTCTGTTTCATTTAATGCAAATACAACTCTATTCTGTATAAAAGCTTGTAAAATGGGAACTATACTTTTTGTATTTAATTCTATTAAAAATTCTAATTCTTTATTTAATGAAGCCACTTTTTCATAATACAATTCATCAATTAAAGCTTGTTTTCCACTATATAAACGGTATAAGTAACCACCACTAACATTAGCGTTTTTGGCAATCATTGCAATTGTTGTTCCTTCAATTCCACAATCAACAATAGTTTTCATGGTTGCGGCTTTAATCCTAGCGAGTTTATCTTCATCTAATTTTCGTGCCATAATATCATGTTTAAATTACGCAGTAAATATATGAATAAACATTCATTCATTAATTATTATTTGATTTTTTTATTTTCAATGAATATTCTTCTTAATTTTGAGGAAATTGAAAAGAGATGTACGCAATTTTAGATTGTAATAGTTTTTATGCGTCTTGTGAACGTATGTTTAAACCTAATTTAATAGGAAAACCAATAGTGGTTTTGTCTAATAATGATGGTTGTGTAATTGCAAGAAGTGAAGAAGCAAAGCCTTTTATACCAATGGGAGCTGAAGCATTTAAATACGAAAAAGTTTTTAAGGAAAATAAGATTCATATTTTTTCATCTAACTATTCATTGTATGGAGATTTAAGCACTCGGGTTATGAGTGTTTTATCCAAATTTTCTCCAGATATTGAAGTGTATTCTATTGATGAAGCATTTTTTAAATTAGATGGAATAAAAAGTGAAGATTTAGAAAGCTATGTTTTAAACATAAAAATAATTATTGAAAAATGGGTAGGAATACCTGTAAGTATTGGTGTAGCACCAACAAAATCATTATCAAAAGTTGCCAATAAAATTGCCAAAAAATATACTAATGAAACAAAAGGAATTTATATTATTTCAACAGAAGAACAGCGAGTTAAAGCTTTAAAATGGACAAAAGTTGAGAATGTTTGGGGAATTGGAAGACGTATTTCAAAGCGATTGAAATCTCAAAATATCCATACTGCATATGATTTTACATTATTGCCTGATGAATTTGTCAGAAATAAGTTTTCAGTAGTTGGTTTACGCTTAAAAAAAGATTTATCAGGAATTCCAATAATTGGGTTTGAGGAAGTAAAAGACAAGAAAAATATTGCAACAGCCAGAACTTTTGAACGTGCATTAAAAGAATACGAACCCATTAAAGAACGTATTGCTACCTTTGCAAATTCTTGTGCAGAGAAACTTCGGAAACAGCATTCAGAATGTAGTTATTTATACGTTTTTTTGAAAACAAGTAGCTATTCAAATGTGAAACGAAATGTAGGCGTTGTAATTCATTTGCCATATGTAACAAATTCAAGTATTACCATTTGTAACTATGCTATTAAAGGAATAAAACAACTTTATAAAAAAGGGTATAATTATAAAAAAGCAGGTGTTATTGTAATGGGAATAAAATCTGAAAAACAACATCAATTTTCCTTATTTGAAGATGAAAATATAAAACACAAAACTTTAATGCAGATAATGGATACTTTAAATTTAAAATACAATGCTCCAAAAATTAAAATTGCGAATCAGGATTTAGACAAAACTTGGAAAATGAAGCAAGAGTATTTATCGCCTAAATATACAACAGCAATTAATGATATAATTGAAATAAAATGCGATTGAAAAAAGTTATAAACACAAAAAACCTGACGATATACAGTCCTGAAAAGACACAATTAAAAGAAAGACCAATTGTGAATGAAGATATTTCTGCCGGTTTTCCATCACCTGCTGAAGATTTTAAAGAAATACGAATAAGTTTAGACAAAGAGTTAATTGAAAATGAAGATGCCACATTTTATGCCAGAGTGAGAGGGAATTCTATGGTTGATGCTAATATTGAAGATGGAGATTTGCTGGTTATAGACAGAAGTATTGAAACCAGAAATGGTAAAATTGCAGTATGTATGATTGATGGAGAATTTACTATAAAAAGATTGAAAGTTGAAAAAGATTGTGTGTATTTAATGCCAGAAAATAAGAAGTATAAATCAATTAAAGTTACTGAAGAAAACGAATTGATAATTTGGGGAATTATAACCTATGTAATAAAAAAAGTTTAAAAAAAAACCGACTTTTAAAGTCGGTTTTTTTTTGATATTTTAATCTTTCAAAATGGTTCTTGAAATTACTATTTTTTGAATTTCAGAAGTACCTTCATAAATTTGAGTAATTTTTGCATCACGCATTAAACGTTCAACGTGGTATTCTTTCACATAACCATATCCACCATGAATTTGAACGGCTTCAACTGTTACAGCCATTGCCATTTCAGCGGCATATAATTTTGCCATAGCACCACTTAAGTCATAATTTTTATGTTGATCTTTTTCCCAAGCAGCTTTTATACATAAATGACGTGCCGCTTCAATTTGAGTTGCCATGTCTGCCAATTTAAAAGCAATTGCTTGGTGTTTACTAATTTCTTTTCCAAAAGCTTTACGTTCTTTTGAATACTGTAAAGCCAATTCATAAGCCCCAGAAGCAATTCCTAAGGCTTGAGAAGCAATTCCAATTCTACCGCCAGCCAATGTTTTCATGGCAAATGTAAAACCAAATCCATCTTCGCCAATTCTATTTTCTTTAGGAACTTTTACATCGGTAAACATTAATGAATGTGTATCTGAACCTCTAATTCCTAATTTATTTTCTTTGTTGCCAACTGCAAAACCTTCTGCACCTTTTTCAATAATTAGAGCGTTAATTCCTTTATGTCCTTTTTCAACATGGGTTTGTGCAATTACAAGATAAACACTTGCTGTTCTTCCATTTGTAATCCAGTTTTTTGTACCGTTTACTAAATAATAGTCTCCTTTATCAATGGCTGTTGTTCGTTGAGAAGTTGCGTCAGAACCAGCTTCTGGTTCACTTAAACAAAATGCTCCAATAATTTCTCCTTTCGCAAGAGGGATTAAATATTTTTGTTTTTGCTCTTCAGTTCCGTAAGTTTCTATTCCCCAACAAACTAATGAGTTGTTTACTGACATTACAACTGAAGCAGATGCGTCAATTTTTGAAATTTCTTCCATAGCTAGTACATATGAAACGGCATCTAAACCACTACCTCCATATTTAGGGTCAACCATCATTCCTAAAAAACCAAGTTCTCCCATTTTTTTAACTTGTTCAGCAGGAAATTCTTGTTTTTCGTCACGTTCTATAACGCCAGGTAAAAGTTCAGTTTGAGCAAAATCACGAGCTGCATCACGTATCATTATTTGCTCTTCAGTTAAATTAAAATCCATAATTAATAACAGTTTTAAA
>SDWL01000017.1 GCA_004195315.1 Lutibacter sp. | reverse complement strand
AGATGTGTATAAGAGACAGACATACCCTTCTTTTAACATTAAGCTATACAATTGAAGTGACAGGTTAGACAACTTGCTTGTTCTTGCATTTATCAAGCTTAATTTTTTAGCTTGTGAAGAGAGCTCGTCTGCTCTGTTACTTAAACTTCTAGTAATATATTGAGCTTCAATAACTTTTTCAAATTCTACAATTTCATAGGCCAAATTATTTTCGCCATTATTTAATGCAACTTCCTTTGCTTTATCTAATATTTTTAAGCTCTGCTTATACAAACCCTTGCTATATAATATTGCCGAAAAATCAAATTGTTCTCTAATTTGAGATCGTACATTTTGATGTACAGGATTTAACCTTAAACTCACCAAAATTTGTTTATATAAATGTGCTTTTGTGTTAGATATTTGTTGCTTTTTAATATTGGTTTTCTTTAAAATTAAATCATCATTAAAAGCATTTACTTTATCTAATAAATTAAATAAAGAAATGAAATTAGCGTCTGCATTTCCTCCTAATCTTCCAACATACAACTTAAATTGTCTTTTTTCAGATTTAGAAAGCGACTTTACTAACGTAAAAAGAACATCTTTTTGCTCCATAGCCACTGTAAGAGATTTATTTTATCTATTTGATTTTTAATGTTTTACAAAAAAAATAAGCATTTGAATATTGTAAACAAATCATTTATTGAAATATACAAAAAACGTTTAGTATTATTTTTGACACTTCAAATGTGATAAAAAAAAATCAAAAATGAGTAACAATAAAGTCGAAATTTTTGACACAACCTTAAGAGATGGCGAACAAGTTCCTGGTTGTAAGCTTAATACTACACAAAAATTAATCATAGCAGAACGTCTAGATATTTTAGGTGTTGATGTAATTGAAGCTGGATTTCCAGTTTCAAGCCCTGGAGATTTTACTTCAGTAGAAAAAATTTCAAAATTAGTTAAAACAGCGATAGTTTGTGGTCTTACAAGAGCAAATAAAAAAGACATTGAAGTTGCAGCGGCAGCACTAAAATATGCCAAACGACCTAGAATTCATACCGGGATTGGAACTTCTGATTCTCATATAATTCATAAATTTAATTCAACAAAAGAAATAATTATTGAAAGAGCCGTTGGTGCGGTTGCTTACGCCAAATCTTTTGTTGAAGATGTTGAATTTTATGCAGAAGATGCTGGTAGAACAGATAATGAATATTTAGCTAGAATTTTAGAACAAGTTATTAAAGCAGGCGCAACTGTTTTGAATATCCCTGATACTACTGGTTATTGCTTACCTGACGAATATGGTGCTAAAATAAAATACCTGAAAGAAAACGTAAAAGGAATCCATAATGTCATTATTTCTTGCCATTGCCATAACGATTTAGGTTTGGCAACAGCCAATGCAATTGCTGGTGTTCAAAATGGCGCACGTCAAATTGAATGCACAATAAATGGAATTGGAGAACGTGCAGGAAATACTTCATTAGAAGAAGTTGTAATGATTTTAAAACAACATCCAAATTTAAATTTAGATACAGGAATAAATACTAAATTATTATATAGCACTAGCCAATTAGTGCAAGAAAGCATGGGTATGAAAGTTCAGCCAAACAAAGCAATTGTTGGTGAAAATGCTTTTGCACATAGTTCTGGAATTCACCAAGATGGAGTTATAAAAAATAGAGAAACCTACGAAATAATTAACCCTGCCGATGTTGGTGTTAATGAATCTTCAATTATATTAACAGCAAGAAGTGGCCGAGCCGCTTTGGCTTTTCGCGCTAAAAATGTTGGTTACGATTTAACAAAAATTGAATTGGATGATTTATACCCTCAATTTTTAAAATTTGCCGATTTCCATAAACAAGTTAATGATGAAGATATTCATCGTTTAATGGAATTGAACCATGTTCATAAAACTGCTGCTAATTTCTAAATTCATGTACACTTCATAATTGATTTAAGCTAACTATTTTAAAATGAGTGAATTTAAGTAACTATTCAAACTTTTAAAGATTAAATTATCAAATGTAAATTGTTTAATTTTACAGCTATGAAAAATGATAGTAGTCTTTTAGGTGCCATTCATTATCGTCGTTCTGTTAGAGTGTACGATGAAAACAAAGAAATTGATTCAGAAATTGTAAAAAAATGCATTCAGCAAGCAATATTAGCTCCAAACAGTAGCAATATGCAATTATGGGAATTTCATCATATAACCGCAAAAGATATCTTAGCCAAATTGGCTGTAGCTTGTTTGGGGCAAAGCGCCGCAACAACAGCAAAAGAAATAGTTGTAATTGTAGTTCGTAAAGATTTATGGAAACTACGTGTTAAAACTCATATTAGCTATTTAACTAAACTATTTGGAGTAAAACTTAAAGATGAGTATTCAGGTCGCGAAAAATTTGCCTTAAATTATTATAAAAAAATTATGCCTTTTGCATACCGTGATTTCTTCGGAATTTATGGTTATATAAAATATGCTATTTCTTGGTTAATAGGAGTTTTTAAACCTAGTTATAGACAACTTCGAAAATCAGATATGAGAATTGTTGTACATAAAAGTGCTGCTTTAGCGGCTCAAACTTTTATGTTAAGTATGGCTGCTGAAAATTATGATACCTGCCCAATGGAAGGAAGTGACACGCTTCGCATAAAAAAAATATTAAAATTACCTTCAAAAAGTGAAATTAACATGGTAATATCTTGTGGAATTCGTAAAACTGAGGGAGTTTATGGTGAACGTTTTAGAATTCCTTTTGAAAGTATTTATAAACAATGGTAATTAGTTTCTAAAAAAATCGTCAAAAATGAATATGACAACAAAAGAAGAAATAATTCGTGAAATTATTACAAATAAAAATAGGCCACACTTAAATTTTAGTCTAAAACATAAAACTGAAAAGTTTACCAATAATTTATTTTTCAAATTATTTGATGCTGAAGCTTGTTTAGAGAGTAATATTGAAAAATTAGAGATTGATTTTAAAGAAATTTATAAACTTGCCTGTTTAATTAAAGATGAGTCATGTGAAACCATTTGGAACAGCTTTTTGTTTAAACTGCCTTCAATTTTAGAAAATTTAAACTTAGATGCCCAAGAATTAGTGGATAATGATCCTGCATCCAATAATATAGAAGAAGTTTATTTAGCCTATCCAGGTTTTTATGCTATTGCTATTTATAGATTTAGCCATGAACTATTATTGCTAAACACCCCCTTCATTCCAAGATTAATGAGTGAATATGCTCATAGTAAAACCGGAACCGATATTCACCCAGGTGCTACTATAGGAAAGTCCTTTTTTATTGATCACGCAACAGGAACAGTCATTGGTGAAACTTGCATAATAAAAGACCATGTGAAAATTTATCAAGGTGTTACCTTAGGCGCTTTACAAGTTTCAAAAGAACTAAAAAACACAAAAAGGCATCCAACTGTTGAAGACAATGTTACTATTTATGCAAATGCAACAATACTTGGAGGAGAAACAATTATAGGTGAAAACAGTACAATTGGCGGTAACGTTTGGATTACTAAATCTGTTCCTAAAAACTCATTAGTTTATCATTCAACAGAAACAAAATTAAAACCTAAATTTTAACTAATGAAAACCAACAATTTATTTAATTTTTTAGGGAATACCCCATTGGTAAAAGTTCAAAAATTACTGATAAAAAAAGATGTTTCACTATTTCTTAAACTTGAAGGAAATAATTTAGCAGGCAGTGTTAAAGACAGGCCCGCATTTAATATGATTAACGCTGCTCTTAAAAGAAATGACATTAAAAAAGGGGATTATTTAATTGAAGCTACAAGTGGTAATACTGGAATTGCATTGGCTATGATAGCACAGCAATTTGGTTTACAAATTGAATTAGTAATGCCTGAAAATTCAACTAAAGAGCGTATTCAAACTATGCAAGCTTACGGAGCAAAAGTTACATTAACTGCTGCTGAAATTGGTATTGAAGGCGCAAGAAATTACGCAGAAAAACAGGTAATTGATAAAGGTTATTATATGCTAAATCAATTTGCGAATGAAGATAATTGGATAGCACATTATAAAACAACAGCTCCTGAAATTTGGAAAGATACCAATGGCGAAATAACTCATTTTGTTTCAGCAATGGGAACTACAGGGACCATTATGGGAACTTCAACTTTTTTAAAAGAAAAAAATAAAAATATTCAAATTATTGGCGCACAACCAACTGATAATTCTAAAATTCCAGGTATTAGAAAATGGTCAAAAGAATTTCTTCCAAAAATATTTGACCCTAAAAAAGTTGATACCATTATTGAAATAAGTGAAAAAGAAGCTCGTGAAATGACTAAAAGATTAGCTAAAGAAGAAGGTGTTTTTTCTGGAATGAGTGGTGGTGGCGCAGTGGCAGCTTCATTAAAATTAGCAAAAACCTTAACTAAAGGCATTATTGTAACTGTAATTCCAGACAGAGGTGATCGTTATTTATCCTCAAATTTATTTGAATAAAACGTTATAGCACATATCTTTATTTAAGATTGTTTGTCACTTGCTTTTATTGTATTTTTGATGTTCTATTATTTAATTATTTCATATGAAAAAAATACAAATGGTTGACCTACTTGGTCAATATGATAAAATACAAGAACAAATAGATTCAAAAATATTAGAAGTTGTAAAATCTGGAGCTTATATAAACGGCCCAGAAGTGCATAGTTTTCAAAAAGAATTAGAAGAATATTTAGGTGTAAAACACGTAATTCCTTGTGCAAACGGAACAGACGCGCTTCAAATTGCGATGATGGGACTGGATTTAAAACCTGGCGACGAGGTTATCACAGCTGATTTTACGTTTGCTGCTACTGTTGAAGTAATTGCTCTTTTACAATTAACACCTGTTTTAGTTGATGTTGAAAAAGATACTTTTAACATGGATATTGAAGCTCTAAAAAAAGCAATTACCCCTAAAACTAAAGCTATTGTACCTGTTCATTTATATGGACAATGTGCAAATATGGAAGCTATTTTAGAAATTGCAAAAAAACACAACTTATTTGTAATTGAAGATACTGCACAATCTATTGGTGCAGATTATGCATTTAAAGATGGCTCTGTTAAAAAAGCTGGAACAATTGGTATTGCAGGAACAACTTCATTTTTTCCTTCTAAAAATTTAGGCTGCTATGGTGATGGTGGCGCTATTTTTACAAATGATGATGAGTTAGCTCACATTTTAAGAGGCATAGTAAACCATGGAATGTACAAGCGTTATTATCATGATGTTGTTGGTGTGAATTCTCGATTAGATAGCATACAAGCAGCTATTTTAAGAATTAAATTACGTGAGTTAGATACTTATTGTGAAGCTCGAAAAAAAGCTGCCATATATTATTCGAATGCATTTACTTCAAATAAAAATATTATTACTCCTGCAATAAGTTCTTTTTCATCACACGTATTTCATCAATACACATTACAAATTCTGAATGGTAAACGAAATGAATTACATCAGCATTTACTAGATAACGGAATTCCGAATGCTATCTATTATCCAGTTCCTTTACACAGTCAAAAAGCTTATATGGATACTCGTTATAATGAAGTTGATTTTAAAGTTACAAATGAATTAATGGATACCGTAATTTCTTTACCAATGCATACTGAATTGGATACTGAACAACAAGATTTTATTATTAAAACAATTGTAGATTTTATAAATAATTAATGAAAAATATTTTAGTAACTGGCGGATTAGGATTTATTGGCTCACATACAGTTGTAGAACTTCAAAACGAAGGTTTTGAAGTTTTAATAATTGATAATTTATCAAATTCCACCATTGACGTACTTGATAAAATAACTTCAATAACAACTAAAAAACCTACTTACTTTAATATTGATTTAAAAGATAAAGTTGCTGTTCAACAATTTTTTAAAGAAAATGAGATAGATGGCGTTATTCACTTCGCAGCTTCAAAAGCTGTAGGAGAAAGTGTTGAAAAACCTCTAGAATATTATGAAAATAACATTGGTTCGCTTGTTTATTTATTACAAGAAATGAGGGCTAATAATGTTAATAATTTCATTTTCAGTTCGTCTTGTACCGTTTACGGACAAGCAGATGAACTTCCAATTACTGAAAACGCATCGGTTAAACCTGCAGAATCCCCGTATGGAAACACCAAAAAGATTGGAGAAGAAATCATAAAAGACACCACAAAAATTTCTATTATAAACGCTATTGCATTACGTTATTTTAATCCGATTGGCGCTCATAAATCTTCAAAAATTGGAGAATTACCTATTGGAATTCCACAAAATTTAATTCCTTTTGTAACTCAAACTGCTGCAGGTATTCGTAAAGAATTATCTGTTTTCGGAAGTAATTATCCAACTTCTGATGGAACAGCTGTAAGAGATTATATTCATGTAGTTGATTTAGCCAAAGCACATATTGTTGCTTTAACAAGATTACTTAACAACAAAAATAAAGCATCTTTTGAGGTGTTTAATATTGGAACAGGTAATGGGAATTCTGTTTTAGAAGTGATACAATCTTTTGAAAAAGTTACTGGTAAAAAATTAAATTACAAGTTAGTTGACCGAAGAGAGGGCGACATTACTGCTGCATATGCAGATACAACTATTGCAAATAATGAATTAGGCTGGAAAGCTGAATTAACTTTAGATGAAGCATTACTTTCTGCTTGGAAATGGCAACAAACGTTATAAAATAGATTTAAAGAATTTACACTTCTTATAATTTGATAAAAAAACTCCTTAATAAAATTTATTAAGGAGTTTTTTTTTACTTAATTTAAATTATTCTATTTGTAAACCTCTTTTACAAATGCTTCATAATTCATTTCTTTTACTTTAAAAGTAATATTTTCTTTATAGAAATTTAATAATTTTTGACTTACCAATTGTTCTTGTAAACGTTTTGTTTCATCTTGATTACTTAAAACTCTTTGTACAATATCATCCAATTCTTTTTCTTCAGGATTTAATTGTCCGTATTGAGCCATTTGAGTTTTTACAAAACCTTTTGCGAAATCTTTTAGCTCTTCAAAATTAATTTGAAGGTTGTTATCTTTTAATATTTTGCCTTCAATTAATTGATAACGCAATCCTTTTTCTGATTTATCAAATTCTTCAGAAGCCTGTTCTAATGTCATTGGTTTTTCACCAGCAACAGCTAACCATTTCTTTAAAAATTCAGTAGGTAAATCAAATTTTGTGTTTTCTACTAAATATTCAGTAACGTCATTTAATAATTGTTGATCTGCTTGAGTTTTGAATTGTTTTTCAGCATCTTCTTTAATTTTAGCAACCAATTCTTCTTTAGATTTTACAACATCTGGTCCAAAAACCTTATCAAATAATTCTTGATTTACTTCACCTAATTCAGTTAAATTAACTTCTTCAATAGTAAAAGTTACAACAATATCAAGATCGTGAATAGCTTCGTGATCTACTCCTAAAGCACCTATTAATTTATGATCATCATCAAAAAGCCCTTTTGTTTTTAATTCAACAACATCTCCAACTTTTTTTCCAGCAAATTTATTTTGATTTGATTTCCCTTTAACTGAAGCTAATTCTATTGTAGACTTTTTGTTAATTTCCTTTTCTTCATTCACAAAAGTTCCAGTAATATTTACACCTTCTTCAACTACATCTTTAGCAATTATTTTCCCGTAACGTTTTTGAATATTTTTAACTTCTTTCTCTAATAATTCCTCATCAGCAATAATATTGTATTGTGTAATTTTCTTCTTATCATCTAATTTAACATCAAATTCAGGAGCTAAACCTAATTCAAATTCGAAAGAGTAATCTTCTTTATCCCAATCAAAATCATCTTGCATTTTAGGTAATGGATTTCCTAAAATATCTAATTTTTCTTCAGTTAAAAAATTATTTAATGATTCTTGTAGCAGTTTATTAACTTCATCAATCATTATAGATTTCCCATATTGTTTTTTCACCATTCCCATTGGAACCTGTCCTTTTCTAAATCCAGGGATATCAGCTTTTTTACGGTAATCTTGTAAAATAGTTGCTACTTTTTCTTGGTAATCCGCAACTGAAATTTCAACTTTCACTACTGCATTTAATGCATCAATATTTTCTTTTGTAATATTCATTTTATGCTATTTTATCTTAAAATCATTCAAAATTGGGTGCAAAAGTACTGTTTTTTATACATTTAGCAAAATATTTAATCTGTTCTAATTCAACTATTTTTGTTTTTTCCCATTTAAAAATGAATACAAGAAGGATTGAAATAGCGATAACAGTAAACTAAACAACAAGGCTACCCAAAACCCTGAAACTGAAAATCCATCAACAAAATAATCGGCTAACATAATAATTACAGCGTTTATTACTAATAAAAACAACCCTAAAGTTACTATGGTTGCTGGCAATGTAAAAAAGATAAGTAGCGGCTTAACTGTTACTCTTAACAAACCTAAAACAATGGCTACAAATATTGCACTTGTATAACTAGCAATTAAAACTCCTGGTAAAAAATTAGCAATTACAACAACTGCAATAGCCGTTAATAATATTTTTAAAATTAATTTCATTTTTTTTAATTTATAAATGAGTTAGAAACATCTCTAAAATTATGCCAATTTGTTAATTATGATAAAAACCTGACAACTTCATGATAAAACTGAATTGGATTTTCAGCATGAAGCCAATGTCCTGCATTTTTGACAGTTACAATTTCTGAATTCATAAAATGTACTGAAATTAGTGGAATATCATCTGTTGTAATGTAATTCGAATTTTCTCCACTTAAAAAAAGTGTTTTTCCATTAAAATTTGTAAAAGATGGTAAAGCCTCGCCAACTTCTGAATTATTTTCAGTTAAACTTTCTAAATTAAATCGGAAAGCTAGTTTACCTTTTGATTCCCAATACACGTTTTTTAATAAAAATTGAAGTATTCCTTCTTCTTTAATATAAATTCTTAATGCTTCTTCAACTTTTTTTCTTGTGTTGTGAAGTGTGAAATTTATAGAGTTTAAGGCTGCTAAAATATACTCATGGTGAGGCTTGTAATACTTCGGGCTAATATCTGCTACTATTATTTTATCTACCAATTCAGGAAATGTCACAGCAAACTGCATTACTACTTTTCCTCCCATAGAATGGCCAAGTAGTATTATATTTTTTAAATTATAATAATGAATGTAATTGTATAAGTCTTCTATTAACAATTCATAATCAAATTCATCTGTATGAAAACTTCTTCCGTGATTTCTTTGATCTATTAAATGTACTTCAAAATTTTTAGCAAACTCAACTCCAAGTGATTTCCAATTATCACTCATCCCAAAATAACCATGTAATATAAGCAAAGGTTGTCCGCTACCTAAAATTGCTGAGTGTAATAATTTCATTTTGAGTTTTTAGCTTAAAGCTTTAAGTTATCATGATAAATAAACAATTCAATTGCTTTTACCTATTGGCTGTTTTCAACTTATACTTATACATATTAATCACATTCTCTAAACCTAAATATAGTGATTCTGCAATTAAAGCATGACCAATTGAAACTTCTAATAAATTTGGAATGTTTTCTGCAAAAAACTGAATATTATCCAGACTTAAATCGTGTCCGGCGTTTATTCCTAAACCCAATTCCGTTGCTAACAAAGCGCTTTTAGTATATGGTTTAATAGCTTCTTTGTTTCCTAGTCCAAATTGTGTTGCAAAATCTTCGGTATATAACTCAATCCTATCAGCACCAGTAGTTGCGGCAGCTTCAATACGTTTTAAATCGGTATCAATAAATATGGAAGTTCTAATTCCTTTTAATTTAAATTCTGAAATAATTTCCGTTAAAAACGATTGATGCTTTTGGGTGTCCCAACCTGCATTAGATGTTATTGCATCTAATGCATCTGGCACTAAAGTAACTTGTGTTGGACGAATAGCCAATACCATTTCCATAAATTCAGGTATTGGATTTCCTTCTATATTAAACTCTGTAGTCACTATTTTTTTTAAATCGTACGCATCTTGGTACCGAATATGACGTTCATCTGGTCTTGGGTGAATCGTAATTCCTTCCGCACCAAAATC
This sequence comes from Lutibacter sp., assembly GCA_004195315.1. Taxonomy (GTDB): domain Bacteria; phylum Bacteroidota; class Bacteroidia; order Flavobacteriales; family Flavobacteriaceae; genus Lutibacter. The sequence continues at coordinate 5,823 of SDWL01000017.1, read as the reverse complement.
CTGAATATCAGAAGAAACCTTTACAACATTTGGATAATCTCCACCTCTAGAATTACGTAACGTAGCAATTTTATTTACATTTACACTTAACTTTGTCATAGTTAAAAATTATTATTTTAAATTAATGAGCAAATTTACGAACTAAGAATATGTTTTTGGTTTTATTTTTGATTAATTTGTAGTACAATAAGAAACTGTATGGAAACAACCCCTTACATATTAAATGAATATAAAGGCTTTACACTTCAAACAACCGTGTTAGAAGCAAAATCGTTTTTTAATGAAACTAATTTTTGTAGTTTTCCTATTGTAAAAAATAATAAGCTTGTAGGTTTAATTTCTGAAAATGATATTCAAGGAATTGATGAAAATGATAAAACTCTTGAAAATTTTCAAGCTTTATTTGTACTGTTTTCCATTAAAGAATATGAAAATTTACTAGAAATTATTAAAGTTTTTGCTTCAAACGAGACCAATATAATTCCAGTTTTAAACACTAGTAATGAATATATTGGCTATTATGATTTAATTGAGATTTTGCATATTTATAATAGAACTCCTTTCTTAAATAATGATGGTGTAGCTTTAATTTTAAAAAAAGAAATTAAAGATTATTCGTTTAGTGAAATTTCCCAAATTGTTGAGTCTAACAATGGAAATTTATTAGGTGTTTTTATTTCTGAATTAAATCCAACTAATGTAAAAATTATACTTAAATTTAGTTCTCAAGATGTAAATAAAATCATACAATCGTTTAGACGCTATAACTATAAAGTGCTGTCAAACCATAAAGAAGATTTTTATTTAGAAGAACTAAAAGACAGAACTGACTATTTACAGAAATACTTAAATATCTAAGAATGAAAATTGCTATTTACGGACAATATTATAAAGCTGAAGATAAAAAGTATGTTAAAGAGTTAATTAACATTTTAAGTAGTCATAAAATTGAAATTATAATTGAAGAAAATTATTATTTAGCGTTAGAAAAACATATAAAAATTACAGGTATTAAAACTTTTGCATCCTATAAAGAGCTAAACAATTCATTCGATTTAATGTTCACAATTGGTGGTGATGGTACTATTTTAAGAGCTGTAACTTTTATTAGAGATTCTAACATTCCTATAGTTGGAATAAATACTGGCCGATTAGGATTTTTAGCTACTGTGCAAAAAGAAGAAATAACCAATGCTGTAGAATTATTACTAAAAAAACAATTTAAAATAAAAGAACGTTCTTTATTAAGTGTAACCACCTCTCCTAAAATTGAAAGCTTGGCTTCTTTAAATTTTGCGCTAAACGAAGTTTCTGTAAATAGAAAAAATACAGCTTCTATGATTACTATTGAGACTTATTTAGACGATGATTATTTAACCTCTTACTGGGCTGATGGATTAATTATAGCAACACCAACTGGCTCTACAGGATATTCTTTAAGCTGTGGAGGTCCAATAATTACGCCACAAGCTAAAAGCTTTGCAATAACACCTATTTCACCTCACAATTTAAATGCAAGACCTTTGGTTATACCTGATGATACTATTGTTAAATTTATAGTAAGTGGAAGAGAAAATAAATTTTTTCTATCGTTAGATTCAAGAATCACAACCATAAATAGCAACACAGAAGTTTCAATAAAAAAATCTGACTTCAATCTAAAAATGGTAGAAATTAAACAACAAACTTTTATTAAAACACTCCGAGAGAAATTACATTGGGGGCGAGACACTAGAAATTAAATTTAATTTTTTCTTTAAAAAAAGTAGTGAGCTATAACTACAATAATTTCATTTATAAGCAGTTTATCAAAAAAGACTTTGATTAACTTCAAAAAGCAACTATAATTATTTATATTTGCTCGCTATTTTATTTATGAAAAAACTAATTTTACTTATTACATTCATCTGTATTACAATAACTTCCAAAGCACAAATCAATGAAGTTGGTATTTTTGTTGGTGGTAGTAACTATATTGGAGATATTGGTTCAGAGTATTATGTAAATCCAAACAACATTATGGGTGGATTCTTATATAAATGGAATATGAACCCTCGAATTGCTCTTAGAGGAACATTTACATACGCACAAATTTCTTCAGAAGATAGTAAAGCAACAAATAAAGCCCGCTATTTTAGAGGAATTGGGTTTAATAATAGCATTAAAGAATTAGCCTTAGGACTGGAATTTAATTATTTTGAATACAATTTAGATGATTTCAGAAAAAGTCACACACCTTATTTACTGTTTGAAATAGTTGCCTTTAATTATAAGATAGCAACATCAGAAACACCAATTGGCAGTAAACAATATCAATACGGATCAAAAACATCCTTTGCTATTCCTTTTGGTATTGGCTATAAAACAAAAATATTCGGAGATTTTGCTGTAGCTTTAGAATTAAGGGCCCGATATACTTTTGAAGATGATTTAGATTATAACAACTCTGAAATAGAATCACTTAATTTTGGAAACCCAAACAATAATGACTGGTATATTTTAAGCGGTATATCAATTGTATATTCATTTGGGCGACCTCCTTGTTATGCAACACAACGCTAATGGAACAATTAAAATCTCAAATAGCTAAAAATCCAGTTCCAAACCATATTGCTGTAATTATGGATGGCAACGGACGTTGGGCTAAATTGAAAGGAAAACCTAGAATTTTTGGCCATAAAAATGGTATAACATCTGTTAGGCAAGTTATTGAAGGCTGTGCTGAAATTGGGATTAACTATTTAACTATGTACGCTTTTTCTACTGAAAATTGGAACAGACCTAAATTAGAAGTTAAAACATTAATGGCTCTTTTAGTTTCATCGCTAAAAAAAGAATTAAAAACACTTCAAAAAAATAACATTAAATTAAATACCATTGGTAATATTGAAAATTTACCAAAAAAAGCACAAATTGAGCTTGCTGAAGTAATAGAAAAAACAAAAAATAATAGCACCTTAACTCTAACTTTAGCATTAAGTTATGGTTCAAGAGAAGAAATTGTTAATGTTATCAAAAATATATCAAAAAAAGTTGTTAATAATCAACTTAATGTAGAAGAAATTGATGAAAAAATTATAAATAATCATTTATATACGTTTTCTTTGCCCGATGTTGATTTTATGATCCGAACAAGTGGTGAAAAAAGAATCAGCAATTTTTTATTGTGGCAAATTGCCTATGCAGAATTGTATTTTACAGATACATTTTGGCCAGACTTTAGAAAAGAAAACCTATTTAATGCAATAATAGAATATCAAAATAGAGAACGACGTTTTGGAAAAACTAGTGAACAAATTGAAAAAATCAATGAATAAATTAAACATAGCCCTTTTACTTTTATTATTTTTTTTAGCAACAACTACTGCATCAGCTCAAGAGTCGCAAAAAAATGATTTAAAAAACCTTCAAATTAAAAATGATACCATCGTTAAAGATAGTATTAATCCAATTATAAAAAACACTACTTTCAAAAAGGAGAATTCTTATGAGCTTGGTGGAATAACCGTTAAAGGGTTGCAAAAATTTGAAGATGAGACTGTGAAGGTTTTCACAGGATTAAAAGTTGGACAACAAATTAAACTTCCAGGGGACAAGTTAACAAGTGCTATTAAAAAATTATATGAAACCAAACAATTTAGCAATGTAGAAGTGTACATTTCTAAAATTGATGGGAATACGGCTTATTTAGAATTTGAAGTTCAAGAATTACCCCAACTTAATAAAGTAACTATACAAGGTATTAAAAAAAATAAGGCCAAAGATTTACAAACTGACGCTGAACTAAAAACAGGTGAAATGGTAACTGACAACCTTATTGTTACCACAAAAAACTATTTCAAAAAAACATATCAAGAAAAAGGATACTTAAAAACAAAAGTTACTTTAGATACAAAACCAGATACTACTGGTGTAAATATTGTTAATATGTTAGTTCATATTGATAAAGGTGAAAAAGTAAAAATAAAAAATATCAATTTTGAAGGTAATGATGCTATTAGTAACAAAAAACTTAAAAAAGCATTAAAAAACACTAAAACGAAAATGTTAGGTAGATTTTGGAAAAAATCGAAATATATTGAAGCTGATTTTAATGAAGATCTGGAAAACCTAATAAATACCTATAGCGAAAAAGGACATAGAGATGCAAGAGTATTAGATCATTCATTAACTTGGAATGATGATAACACTTTAAATTTAAACTTAAAAGTTGAGGAAGGAAAAAAGTATATTTTTGGAAATATAGATTTCTTAGGAAATAGTAAATATACAGATGCGCAACTTCACAGAATGTTAAGAATTGAAAAAGGAGATACCTACAACGGTAAAGTTTTAAAAGAAAGAGTAAATGGTGATGGCTCACCTGATTCTCAAGATATTTCAACTTTATATCAAGACAATGGATATCTTTTTTCAAGAGTACTTCCAGTAGAAACCCGAATAAATAATGACTCTATTGATGTTGAAATTAGAATTTTTGAAGATCAACCAACAAAAATTAAAAAAGTAACTGTAAATGGTAATGACAAAACAAATGACCACGTAGTTTACAGAGAAATTAGAACAAAACCAGGCTATTTGTACAGTAAAAGTGATATTATTAGAACTATTAGAGAAATTGGACAATTAGGGTTTTTTGATGCTGAAGCAATTACACCTGATATTAATCCGAACTATCAAAATAAAACTGTTGATATAGATTATACAGTAGCTGAAAAAGGTTCTAGCCAAATTGAATTGCAAGGAGGTTATGGTGGTGGTTCATTTATTGGAACTTTAGGATTGTCATTTAACAACTTTTCCGTTCGAAATATTTTTAATAAAAAAGCGTACCGTCCATTGCCAATGGGTGATGGCCAAACACTTTCTTTAAGATTACAAAAAAGCAGATATTATACAACTTCAAGTTTTTCATTTACTGAGCCTTGGTTAGGTGGTAAAAAACCACAATCGCTATCGTTTTCAATCTATAATTCAAAACAATTTAGATATGATTATACCACTAACAATGTTGATAAAGATCAACGTTTAAATATTATAGGAGCAACTGTAGGATTAGGAAAACGTTTACAATGGCCAGATAATTATTTCACACTCTCACAAAGTATTAGTTACCAATTATATGATTTAAAAGAGTACGGAATGAACATTGCTGGTTTATTTTTAACCAATGGTAACTTAAATAATTTGTCGTATAACATATCTTTAGGAAGAAACTCTTCAGGGCCAAATCCTGTCTTCCCAAAGAAAGGCTCTGAATTTAGTGTTGGAGCTAAATTAACGATTCCTTATTCACTTTTAAACAATAAAGATTATTCTAGTTTAGAATTAGGTGAAAAATACAAGTGGTTAGAGTATTACAAAGTAAGTTTTAAAGGAAAATGGTATACTGCTTTAACAGAAGATTTAGTGGTAATGACCAATGCTGAATTTGGTATTTTAGGAAACTATAACAAAGAATTGGGAGATTCACCTTTTGAACGGTTTTTTGTAGGTGGTGATGGAATGTCATCATATCAATTAGATGGTAGAGAAACAATTGCTTTAAGAGGTTATGAAAATGGTCGTTTATCATCCATTGATGGGGGAACTATTTACAATAAATTTCAAATGGAACTTAGGTATCCAATTACTTTAAAACCTTCAGCATCTATTTATGTTTTAGGATTTTTAGAAGGCGGTAATTCATATGATGGATTTGATAATTTTAATCCGTTTACGTTAAAAAGATCTGCCGGTTTAGGTCTTAGAATATTTATGCCAGCCTTTGGAATGTTAGGTATAGACTTTGCTCATGGTTATGACTGTCTCTTATACACATCT